>JADGOX010000205.1 GCA_017882745.1 Mycobacteriaceae bacterium
ACGACGGGTGCGCCGCCGGTTCCGGTGCCGCCACCCTCGCCCGCGGTGACGAAGACCATGTCGGCGCCCTTGAGGACCTCCTCGATCTCGTCCTTGTGGTCCTCTGCGGCCCGGCGACCAACCTCGGGGTCGGCTCCGGCGCCGAGTCCACGCGTCAGCTCACGACCGACGTCGAGCTTGACGTCGGCGTCGCTCATCAGCAGCGCCTGGGCATCGGTGTTGATGGCGATGAACTCAACGCCCTTCAGGCCGACGTCAATCATGCGGTTGACCGCATTGACGCCGCCGCCGCCGATGCCGACGACCTTGATAACGGCGAGGTAGTTGTGCGGAGGCGTCATTGGTGTGTCCTCACAGGCTTTCGCCTTGTATCGGGTACTGGAGGTTGTGCCTGACCAAACCCTCAACCTAAACCTAAGGCTTAGAGTTATGTCAAGTTGTTCATCGGGGCAGACGGTATGCAGGGTGTGGTGCCTGGTCCAGCAGGCGCGCCGGACTTGCCTCGAAATTGATTGTTGAACGCCGCTCAACCCACAGTGGGAAGGTCCGGACTCGACACGTCGTAGATCTTGCCCGGCTGGGTCAACAGCGCCGCAAGCACCTCCCCCTTCCGCACCATGTCGGCGGGCGCCCCCCAGGCCACCGTCCGGCCGTCGAGGAGAGTGAAGCGAACGTCGACGGGCGATCCCGGAGTGATCTGCACGACCTGCACACGAACCGATGACGGGAGCGCCGCAATCACCTGCAGCGCTGCCGTGGTGAGCGGGTCGGCTGGCGCCGGGTCCGGCGCCACCAGGCGTGGCACCCCGGGGGGCGGAGGTTCCGTCGCGAAGTCGACACCAGTCGAGTCAAGCAGGTGTGTGCCACCCGGTTTGTCGACGAACACCACCGGGATGCGCTCCTGCACCGACACAACCAGCTCCGAGGGGTACTGCCGGTCCACCGTGGCACGGGCCACGCGTCCCAACGCGGCCACTCGAGCGGCAGCGGCGGTGAGATCCACCTTCAGCAAGGGTGTGCCCATGGGCACATCCAATGCAGTACGCACCTGATCCTGGGTCAAGGCAGAGACACCGCGCACCTGTACATCACGCACGGACAGTGCTGGAGTGAACCAGGCCACGGCGGTCAGAACAACCAGCAGCACAACGACTGTCACGGCGGCCCACTTCTGTCGCCGCGTCAGGGTCAGCCGCAGCGCCGACCTCTTCCGCGTCGTCCGGGAGGGACGCGAGCGCCCACTGGCCGCGTCGTCCCCCGTCGTGGGGCTTGCGCGGCGGCGAGTGCTCGATCCGGACACCGGGCGGCCTGAAGCTCTGCGGGCCGGGGTGTGGGAGTGCGGGGTCCGGCTCACCGGTCTCACGTCACCGCGACCTGCGCGCGCCCGCGAAGGCTCCGCAGGATCTCCGGGCCGAGCATCGTCACGTCTCCGGCGCCCATGGTGATCACCAGGTCTCCTGCTCGCGCCAGCGCGGCCACCTGTGCCGGGGCGGCAGCGAGGTGCGGCTGGTAATGCACCGGGCACGTCACGGCTTCGGCAACGATAGCGCCGCTCACACCAGCCACAGGCTCCTCTCTGGCGGCGTACACGTCCAGCACCACGACCTCGTCCGCGAGTGACAATGCGGCTCCGAACTCCATCGCGAAGGTAAGGGTGCGGGAGTAGAGGTGCGGCTGGAACACCACGATCACACGCCCGGTGCCGTGGGTCTCCTGATCGGCCACGGCGCGAGCTGCCAGCAGCGATGCGCGCACCTCGGTGGGGTGATGCGCGTAGTCGTCATAGACCCGCACACCGGCTTCGCGACCGGTGAACTGAAACCGTCGGTGCACGCCCCCGAAGGAGGCGAGCCCGACCAGGGCCTGCTCTGGGGTCGCGCCGACCGCCAGTGCAGCGAGTAAAGCGCCAAGCGAGTTGAGGGCCATGTGGTCGCCAGGCACTGCAAGCCGCAGGACCCGAGGTTTCGACTCGCCGGCCAACACGACCTCGCCGACACCACCACCATCGGCCGAGACCCAGTTGATGAGCTGCGCGTCGGCGCCCGGGGACCTTCCGTACCTGCGCACCCTTACGCCCTTCGCCTCAGCGCGATCGGCCAGTGCCGCCGACCCTGGGTCGTCGTCGCAGGCAATCAGCAAGCCCTCGGGTTCGATCCGCTCGATGAAAGCATCGAACACCGCGACGTAAGCCTCGACCGTGCCGAAAAAGTCCAGGTGATCGGAGTCGACGTTGGTCACCACGACGACGCTGGGACTGTACTCGAGCAGCGAGCCGTCGCTCTCGTCCGCTTCGGCGACGAATACCTCACCCGTGCCGTGGTGGGCGTTGGCTCCGGACTCGTTGAGCTCCCCGCCAATCGCGAACGAAGGATCAAAACCACACTGCTGCAGGGCAACAACGAGCATCGACGTCGTGGACGTCTTGCCATGGGTGCCCGCGATCAGCACATCACGCAGCCCGCGCATCAGCGTCGCCAACACGACCGGACGCCGCGTGATGGGGATCCCCCGTTCCCTGGCAGCGACCAGTTCGGGGTTGGACCTGGGAATCGCGGCGGTGGTCGTGACCACAACGGTGGGTCCGCCCGGCAACAGGTCCAACGCACTCGCGTCGTGCCCGATGCGTACCTGCGCGCCGCGCGCTCGCAGTGCCAACACCCCGCGTGACTCCTTGGCATCGGAACCGGATACCTGACCGCCACGGGCCAGCAGGATCCGGGCGACACCGCTCATCCCGGCACCACCGATGCCCACCATGTGGACTCTGGCGAGTTCCGCGGGCAGCGCCCGCTCATCTCCGCCGCTCACCCGGCCACCTCCAGCACAATCCGGGCGATCTCGGCCGCGGCGCCACGGTGGCCGGCGCCTGCTGCGGACGCACCCATCGCCGCCAAGCGCTCGGCATCGGTCAGCAGTGGGATAACCATGCCGGCCACCCGCTCTGGCGTGAGATCCGAGTCAGCCACCAGTATTCCGCCGCCTGCGTCAACCACCGGCCGGGCGTTGAGCTCCTGCTCACCGTTGCCGTGCGGCAGCGGAACGTAGACCGCGGGCAAACCCACCGCGGACACCTCGGCGACGGTCATTGCCCCGGCTCGACAGACCACGACGTCCGCGGCGGCATAGGCAAGGTCCATCCTCGACAGGTACGGCACCACAACGTAGGGGGGCGCGCCCGGCGTCTGGTCGACCACCACGGTGTTGCGTGGGCCGTGGGCATGCAACACCCCGATACCTGCTTCACCCAAGGCGCCTGCGGCCCCCGACACTGCGGCGTTGAGGCTTTGTGCGCCCTGCGATCCACCGGTGACCAACAGGACCGGAGCGTCGGCGTCCAGACCGAAGTACTCGCGGGCCTCAGCACGCAGCGCCATCCGGTCCAAGGACGTGATGGACTCGCGCACAGGAATCCCGACCACTTCGGCCTTGCGCAGGCCGCTGCCAGGAACTGCCGCCAACACTCGGCGGGCGCTACGGGCACCCACCTTGTTGGCGACGCCCGCCCGGGCATTGGCCTCGTGCACAACCACAGGAACCCCACGAGGTGGCCACGCAGCGAGGTACGCGGGGAAGGCGACATAGCCGCCGAATCCCACCACCACGTCGGCATCCACCGCGCGCAGGACCTGACGGGTACGTCGTACCGAGGCGAATACCTTGGCCGGCAACCGCAGCAGGTTCATGCCGAGCTTGCGTGGCAGCGGGACAGGAGGGATCAGTTCGAGCGGATAGCCCCGCTCGGGAACCAAGGTCGTCTCAAGGCCCCGTGCCGTGCCCAACGCCGTTATCCGCACGTCCGGCCGCGCAGCACGGAGGGCATCGGCAACTGCCATCGCGGGCTCGATGTGACCCGCGGTTCCCCCCCCAGCAAGCACAACGGAGACCGGGCGGCGCTGGTGTGCACCAGTACTCACCTGCGCCCTCCGCGACCTTGTTCGGCTCCTCGAGTACTTCCGGTCACGCGACGGCGCACCGGCTCGGTGGAGCGAGTTCGTGGAGCCCGCGCCGGCTGGCGCACCTGTCCCCGACTTGTCGCGCGGCGTTGCTCCGTGGCACGCCGGACCGGCTGCTCGCCTGTGCTGGCCACCACCCGCGCCCTCGGCCGCGCCACGTAGGGCTCGGGGGCAGGTAGTCGCAGCACCTTGGGGAAGAGCCTCGCGAACCGGCCCTCACCCCCGTTGCGCAGTGCGGCGACTGCCTGGGGCTCGTGGCGAGCCGCGCTGGCCAACAGTCCGAACACGAACATCGTCACCGCGGTGGACGTCCCCCCCGAGGAGACCAAGGGCAGTGTCACACCAGTCACCGGCAGCAAACCAATCACGTATCCAATGTTGATGACGGCCTGCCCGACCAGCCACACCGTCACCGTGGCGGTAAGCAGTCGCAGGAAGGGATCGGCGGAGCGACTCGCGATTCGGAGTCCGGTATAGGCCAGCGTACCGAACAACCCCAATACCACCGCACAGCCGATGAATCCGAGCTCCTCGCCGAGGATCGCAAAGATGAAGTCGTTGTGCGCTTCCGGCAGGTAGCTCCACTTGCCTGTGCTCTGGCCGAGGCCGACGCCCCAGAGGCCACCGTTCGCCAGGGAGTAACTGGCTTGCATTGCCTGGTAGCCGGCGCCCTGCGGGTCGGCAGAGGGATTGAGGAAGGAGGTGATGCGGGCCGCCCGGTAGCTGGCGGTCATCGCCAGGATCAACACACCGCCCCCTGCCGTAACCACCACCGCCAGGAACAGCTTGACCGGCGCACCCGCGAACCACAGCAGCCCCACGACCACAATGCCCAGGGTGATGGTGGTCCCGAGGTCCGGCTCGAGCACGATGAGGGCCAGCACCAGCACTGCAGCGGGAATCAGCGGGATGAGCATGTGCCACAGCGAGTGCAACTGACCCCGCTTGAGTGCGAGCAGGTGCGCCCCCCATACAGCGAAGGCGATCTTGGTGGGCTCAGACGGCTGCAAGGACACGGGGCCGATCACGAACCACGCGCGCGCACCGTTCACCTCGTTTCCCACCCTGGGGATCAGCACTGCCGCGAGCAGAAGCACACAGACGCCAAGAACGGGAAGCGCGAACCGTCGCCACGTCCGCACGGGTATGCGAAGGGCGAGATAGAACAGCAGCAGACCGACCACCGCGTAGATGAGTTGCTTGACGAACACGCTGTACGCCGAGCCGTCCTGGGCGTAGGCCTCAACGCTGGACGCGGACAGCACCATGACCAAGCCGAGACCGGTGAGCAGTGCGAGAAGGCCAACCATGAGGTGGAAGGACGTCAACGGACGGGCCAACCAGCCGGTTAGCCGCTTACGAACGACCCGTGCGATGACGGCTACGCGCGTCGGCGTCCCCACGGTTGTCCCACGTGCGGCCTTCATACGTCCAGATCTCGCGGTGCCGGACCTGACCTGGCCGGACTTCGAATCGCTCACTGTGCTCATTGCCCGACCTCCCGCACGGAAGCCTGGGCCTGGGCGGCAGTCGCGAACGACCTACCCCGGTGCGCGTAGTCGGTGAACATGTCCATCGACGCTGCGGCAGGGGCCAACAGGACCACATCGCCCTGGTGCGCCAACCGCGCTGCGGCGTCAACCGCCGCAGCCATGGCGGCATCCGCCGACGACACCTCAGTCATGCTCTCATCGTCTCCTGTGACGACCTCGACCACGGGGATCTCCGGCGCGTGTCGCCGGAGTGCCGCGGCGATCGCGGCACGGTCGCGGCCGATCAGCACCACCCCGACAAGGCGATTCGCGACAGCGCGAACCAGCTCGTCCACCGATGCACCCTTGAGGAGTCCCCCAGCCACCCAAACCACTCGTGCGTGTGCGGTGATCGAGGCGAGGGCCGCGTGCGGGTTCGTCGCCTTCGAGTCGTCGATGTAGTCGACACCGGCCGCGCGTGCCACCAGCACTGATCGGTGCGCGCCCTGCTCCACGCTCCGAAGTCCCCGCGCCACCGACGCGGCCGCGACACCTGCTGCCCTGGCCAGGGCAGCGGCGGCCAGCGCGTCGAGCTGGCCCGGCGGTCCGGGCACCGTGATGTCCGCGACGCCGGCCAGCACGGTGGGTTCCGCGGCGAAAGCCCGGTCGACCAGGGCGCCACCCACTATGCCCAACTCACCTTCGGCGGGCTCACCCAACCGGAACCCGACGGTCCGCCCTGTACGAGGACGCGCAGCCAAGGCAGCCGCGGCCGGGTCATCCATTCCGAGCACCGCAACGCCGCCGCTGAGCACGCGGGCCTTCGCAGCCGTGTAGGCGAGCATGCTGCCGTGCCAGTCCAGGTGGTCCTCGGCGATGTTGAGCACGCAACCGGCGGCTGGGCGCACCGATGGCGCCCAGTGCAGCTGGAAGGAGGACAGTTCGACTGCCAGGTGAGTGGCCGTTGGCTCCGCCACCAGCCCGTCCAGCACGGGGAGGCCGATGTTGCCGCAAGCGATGCTGGCCCGGCCGTCCGCGCGGAGGATTGCATCGAGCATCGTGGTCGTCGTGGTCTTGCCGTTGGTGCCCGTTACCACCAGCCACTCTCTGCGCGGGCCGAACACCTCCGCCGCGTCGCACCACCAGGCCAGTTCGACGTCTCCCCACACCGGAATCCCCGACTGGGCCGCAGCCGTCAGCAGCGGAGCGTCAGGACGGAATCCGGGCACGGTGACCACCAGCTCCGTGCCCTCTGGCGGCACCTGGAGGTCGAGGTGGGTCGACGCGCCGAGTTCGGCCAGCTGGGTCAGCATGTCGGGGTTGGAGTCAGTGGCCGTTACCTCGGCCCCCAGCCGCCGCAGTGCCCGCACGATGGCCAGCCCGGTGACGCGCCCACCGGCCACCAGCACACTGCGCCCGCGCAGAGCGCGGACATCGGGGGAAGCGAGCACGGTCACGGCCCGATCGCCGCAAGCCATTCGCTGTAGAACAGCGCGAGACCCAGTGCACAGGACACCGCAGCAAGCAGCCAGAACCGGATGATCACCGTGGTTTCCGCCCACCCCGCCAGCTCGAAGTGATGATGGAAGGGCGCCATTCGGAACACCCTGCGCCGAGTGGTGCGGAACACCGCAATCTGCACCACCACCGACATTGCCTCCATCACGAACAACGCGCCGAGCACCACCAGCAGCAGCTCCGTCCTGGTCACCATGCTGATGCCCGCGAGCAGGCCGCCCAGCGCAAGCGAACCCGTGTCACCCATGAAGATCTTTGCCGGTGCCGCGTTCCACCAGAGGAAGCCGATGCAGCCCCCCATGGCCGCAGCCGCAATCAAGGCGACGTCCAGTGGGTCACGCACCTCGTAGCAGCCGGCGCTCGGGCTGGTGGTGCAGTCGTTGCGGTACTGCCAGAAGGAGACGATGACGTAGGTGGCCAGCACCATGGCCATCGAGCCGGCGGCCAAGCCGTCGAGACCGTCGGTGAGGTTGACCGCGTTGGACCACGCGCTGACGACGAGGTAGCAGAACAGCACGAACCCGACCGCACCGAAGGAGATTGTGGGGACGTCGCGCACGAAGGACAGCTTGGGCGCAGCAGGGGTGAGCCCCTCTGCGTTGGCGAAGCGCAACGCCAGGACGCCGAACGCCACCGCGGCGATCAGCTGTCCGACCAGTTTTGAGGTCTTGTTCAGACCCAGGTTGCGTTGCTTGCGGATCTTGATGAAGTCATCGAGGAAGCCGACGCCTCCAAGGACCGTCGTCAGGCCCAAGACCAGCAAAGCCGAGGCGGACGGGCCGTCGGCGGCGAAAATCATGCCGATGGCATGCGAACCCCAGTAGCCAGCCCACAGCGCGATGATGATCGCGACCCCGCCCATCGTCGGAGTGCCGCGCTTGGCCTGGTGGCTGGCGGGGCCGTCCTGACGAATCTCCTGGCCGAAGCCCTGCCCGGAGAACACCTTGATCAGGTAGGGAGTCAACAATATTGATACCGCGAGCGCGATGGCTGCTGCGATGAGAATCTGTCTCACTTCGCCACCTCCTGTTCCTGGATCGGTGCAACATCGGCCAGCAGCGCCTCGGCGATCCGCCACAGACCGACCGACTGCGAGGCTTTCACAAGCACCACGTCACCAGGCTCCAAATCAGTCCGCAGCAGAGTGAGGGCCGTCTCCACGTCAGCGACGAGCACCGACTCCGCACCCCACGACCCTTCTTGGACGGCACCGGTGTGCATCGCCCGTGCGGCGTTGCCCACGACTACCAGACGACTCACGTCCAGGCGCACCGCCAGCCGGCCGATACTGTCGTGGGCCGCTACCGCGACCGCACCCAGCTCGGCCATCTCGCCGAGCACCGCCCAGCTCTTGCGGGGAGGGGCGTCATGAACGCCACCGCCGCCGTGAGACAGGCTGGCCAGCGCCTTGAGCGCTGCACGCATCGAGTCGGGGTTCGCGTTGTAGGAGTCGTCGATGATGGTGACCCCGTCCATGCGGGTGCGGACGTCCATCCGCCGCACCGAGGCAGCACGCGCACCGGCCAGCGCCGCAGCAATCTGCTCCAGGGTCGCGCCGCATTCCAGTGCAACCGCCGCGGCGGCCAGTGCGTTGCCGACGTTGTGCTCCCCGTGCACGGCCAAGGCGACCTCGACCTCACCCTGCGGGGTGTGCAGCGTCAAGCGCGGCCGGGCCTGTTCGTCGAGCCGGACACCAGTGGCGCGAACCTCCGCTCGAGGTGAGGTTCCGACGAGCACGACTCTGGCGGCGGTGCGCTCCGCCATGGCCAGCACCAGCGGGTCGTCGGCATTGAGGACCGCTACTCCCCCGTCCGTCGCAGCGGGCAGCGCCTCCACCAGTTCGCCCTTCGTCCGTGCGATGGCTTCGCGAGAGCCGAACTCACCCAGGTGGGCAGTGCCGACGTTGAGCACCACCCCGATCTGCGGCGGAGCGATCCGGCACAGCGCGGCGACGTGCCCCTCGCCCCTCGCCGACAGCTCCAGGACGAGGTTGCGGGTGCTCGAAGTCGCGCGGAGCGCAGTCCATGGGTGACCCAGCTCGTTGTTGAACGATCCCGGCGGCGCGATGACCTCGCCGAGCGGGGCCAGCACCGCAGCAAGCAGGTCTTTGGTAGAGGTCTTGCCGGAGGACCCGGTGACACCGATCACCCGAAGGTCCTCCAGAGCATCGATTACGGCGCGGGCGAGTTTTCCCAGCGCCGCGAGCACCGCAGCACCAGAGCCGTCGACGTCCGCCGCGAGCGCCATCGCACGCCTGTCGTGCATGGCTACTGCGGGCACCACGATCGCCGGGACGCCGACCGGACGTGCCGCCAGAACCCCGACCGCGCCGGCGGAAACAGCTGCTGCCGCATGCTCGTGCCCATCGACATGTTCACCGGGCAAGGCAACGAACAGTCCACCCGGGGTGACCCGCCGGCTGTCGAACTCCACACTCGCTGTAACCAGCATCGCCGGGTCAGGGCAGTCGTGCAGCGTCCCGCCGACCACAGCAGCGATCTCCGCCAGCGTCATCGGTATCATCGCTCAACCCTCGCAATCGCAGCGGCCAGCACACTACGGTCGTCGAAGGGGTGCTTCACGCCGTCGACCTCCTGACCGGTCTCGTGGCCTTTGCCGGCCACCAGCACCACGTCGCCGCGTCGGGCCCACTTCACCGCCGCGTCGATCGCAGACGCACGGTCGGTGGCCTCCCTGACCTCGGCGCGCTCCGCGGCCGCAACGGAACGGGCACCAGCAAGGATCTCGGCGCGTATCGACGCAGGTTCCTCGGACCGGGGGTTGTCGTCGGTGACGACCAGCAGATCCGCGCCGCGCGCGGCCACCTCACCCATCATTGCCCGCTTGCCGGTGTCGCGGTCCCCGCCAGCGCCGACCACGACCGCCACACGTCCGGATGCCTGCCCGCGCAACGCCTCGATCACGGCCTGCAGTGCTGCCGGCTTGTGCGCGTAGTCGACGACTGCAAGGAACGGCTGGCCCGCATCCACTCGCTGCATCCGGCCAGGAACATCGACCTCGGAGATGCCCTGCACAGCACGCTGCGGATCGACGCCGGCCAGGCCCAGGATCGCAATGGCGAGCAGTGCGTTCGCGACGTTGTAACGACCGGGCAGGCGAAGACTCGCCGGGAGCCGAGCGCCCTCGGGGCCGCACGCGATGAAGGTCTGCATCCCCGAAAGGTCCGTGCTGATCTCCTCGGCCCACCAGCTCGCCGGGCGACCCGCAGCACTGACGGTCACAGCATCCGCCCCGAACAGCGCAGCCATGCGCACACCCCACTCGTCGTCCACACACACTGCCGCCCGCTCGCATCTCACTGCAGATGCAGGAGCGAAGAGCCGGGCTTTCGCGGCGAAGTAGTCCTCGAAGCTGCCGTGGAAGTCCAGGTGCTCCCGGGAAAGGTTGGTGAAGGCTCCGACCGCGAAACGGGTTCCTTCCACCCGACCCAGCGCAAGCGCGTGACTGGAGACCTCCATGACGACCTTGTCGATACCGCCCTCACGCATCAGCGCGAGGGTCGCCTGCAGGTCAGGAGCCTCGGGTGTGGTGAAGCTACTCGGCAGGCGCCGCCCGTCCATGCGGGTCTCCACCGTGCCGATGAGCCCGGGCACACCACCTGCAGCCCGGAGCCCTGCCTCGACGAGGTATGCGGTAGTCGTCTTCCCGGACGTTCCGGTGATGCCCAGCACCGGCATGTGTGCCGACGGGTTCCCGTAGAGCTGCGCGGACACCGTCCCGAGTACCGCCCGGGGATTGTCGTGCACCAGCACAGGCACCTCGGTCACGCTGGTACGTCTCGCTCCCTCAGGGTCGGTGAGCACCGCCACCGCGCCTGCCGCAAGGGCATCGACAGCGAAGTCCGCGCCGTGCGTCCGGGCGCCGGCGAGAGCCGCGAACAGGTCGCCCGGCCGGATGTCCTGCGCACGCAGGCTCACTCCGGTCATCGCCACGTCTGCCGCGTCTCCCTGTACCCGTGCCCCGATCAGCGCAGCGAGCTCGGACACCGTGCTGCTCACCACCGTAGTGGGACGTAGACAATCAGGTTGCTGCTTCCGATCGGACACCTGGGTCCTCTCGGATTCTGGGGGCGAAGGCACGTCAGGTGAGGCTACCGGGGCGGAGTCACAGTACGGACTCACTCCTTGGCAAACGTCATTACCGGAGTCGGTGAATCGGACAGCGGCACGTTGTTACGCAACAGAAGCCAGGACGCGATGTCATGAAACAACGGCGCTGCTGACTCACCTGGCTTGCCGTCAGAGGCCCGACGCGGGGCATCCAGCATGATCCCGATCACGTATCTCGGGTGGTCGGCAGGAACCATCCCGGCGAAGGTGATGTTGTACTCCGAGTTGGAGTAACACCCGCACGTCGGGTCCACCTGCTGGGCGGTGCCGGTCTTGCCGGAGACCTGGTAGCCGGCAATCCCTGCGGATACGCCGGTTCCGCGTTGCTGGCCCTTGCCGTCCTGTGCCACGGCCCGGAACATGTTCTTCACCGTCGTGGCCGTCTCCGGGCTCACAACTTGGACGCCCGCCGGTGCTGCCGTCTCGCTTCGAGTGCCGTCCGGCGCGATGGTTGCGTCCACCACTCGCGGCGGAATCCGCACTCCGTCGTTCGCGATGGCTTGATACATCCCAGTCATCTGCAGAAGTGACATCGACAGCCCCTGCCCGATGGGCAGGTTGACGAAGGTGCTTCCCGACCACTGAGACTGGGGCGGCACCGAGCCCGCACTCTCCCCTGGCAACCCGACGTCTGTCGTCCGCCCCAGTCCGAAACGACTCAGCATGTCAGCGTAGCGGTCCGGTCCTACACGCTTCGCCAGCTCCAAGGTGCCGATGTTGGACGACTTCCCGAACACTCCGGTGGTGGTGTACTGCACATCGCCGTGGGCCCAGGCGTCGCGCACGGTGGCGCCACCCATCGTGATCGAGCCAGGGATGTTGAGCATCTCATCAGGCGTGGTCAGCCCGTACTGGATAGCTGCGGCGGCGGTGACGATCTTGTTCACTGAGCCCGGCTCGAATGGGGTGCTCACCGCGGGGTTGCCCAATGCCGCCGCAGGGGCGCTACCGGTCTCGGTGTTGGGGTCGAAGGTGCCGTCGTTGGCCATTCCCAACACCTTCCCCTTCGTGTCCATCACGACGACGGAGGCGTGCTTGGCGCCGGAGAGCTCCTTGGCCCGCTGAGTCATCTGCTGAACCTGGTACTGGACGTCAGCGTCGACAGTGAGCCTCACGGTGTCACCGTTGACCGCAGGCTGCTCGTCTCGCGTGCTGCCCGGGATGACGGCGCCGTCGGAACCGACCTCCACGGTGCGGGTGCCGTCCCGCCCGGCCAGCAGTGGATCCAGGGAGCCCTCGAGGCCGAGCAGTCCGTGACCGTCCCAGCCGACGGCGCCAACGATGTTAGCGCCAGTTCTGCCGTCGGGATACTGCCTGATGTCCTGTCGCTCCGTGCCCACTTCGGGAAATGCTTCGGCGATCTGCGTTGCAACCACAGGGTCGACGCCACGCGCAAGATAGGTGAAGGTCGTGTCAGCGCTCATGACTTCCACGAGCTTTGCCACCGGTGCGCTGTCCCCGAGGAACTTGTGGATCCCCACGGCGATTTCCTGGATTCGATCGCTGGGACGTGGCGCGTTGGGTTTGGCCTGCTGTGCCTTGAGAAGATCTGCCTGCACAACCTTGGGTTGGAAGGTCAAGGCCTTGGCTTGCACGGTGAAGGCCAGGGGCTTGCCTGCACTGTCCGTGATCGAGCCCCGGTCCGCGATGAGCTTTTCCGTGGAGCTGCGCTGCGCGTCAGCTCGGGCCGAGAGACCCGCAGCGTCGACACCCTGAACCCGGACGAGCTGCAGTCCTGCGACCACCAACGCCAAGACCATCAGCGCGCCCCCCACTTGGTGACGCCGGTAGTCGCTCGCGCGTGCCGTCCCCGAACGGCGCGGGCGCCCTCGCCATTTCCTGTTCGGCTGCGATCGACGTGTCTTCAATCCGTTCGGGTTGCGTCGATCGCGAGGCATCAGGCTCCTCCACTGGCAGGCACCGGGGTTGCACCCGGCTGAATCTGCTC
>JADGOX010000206.1 GCA_017882745.1 Mycobacteriaceae bacterium
CGGGTTCAGGCAACCTTCAACAGCAGGGTCAGCTCCGAGCCTCGAGTACCACCGACTGTGCCCACCGGTAGTCGGGCTTGCCGCTCGGCTGGCGCCGGACTTCAGCGACCAGGTGCAACTCGCGGGGGATCTTGTATCCCGCCAGCCGCGGGCGCAAGAAGCTGTCCAACACCGCCAGCTCCGGTCGCTCCCCGTCGCGGCACTGCACGACCGCCGCCACCCGCTGACCGAACCGCGCGTCCGGGGCCCCGACGACGAGGGCGTCAAACACCGCCGGGTGCGCCTTCAACGCGGCCTCCACCTCCTCGGGGAAGATCTTCTCGCCACCTGAGTTGATACAGCCCGAGCCGCGGCCCAGCATGGTCATCGTGCCGTCCTCCTCGAGGCGCGCCATGTCGCCCGGCACCGCGTAACGCACCCCTGCGACCTCGATGAACGCAGCGGCCGACTTCACCGGGTCTTTGTGATACCGCAGCGGCACCTGCCCGGAGCGCGCCATTCGCCCCACCACCCCTGCAGGTACCGGGCGACCGTGGTCGTCGATGACGATGGTGGCGGCGTCGATATGCACCCGGGGGCCTTCGGTGTTCTGCGCCACCCCGGTGCCGGACACCCCGATGCCGGTCAACCCAGTCTCCGAGGAGCCGATGGCATCGCGGATCACCAGCCCGGGGAAGGAGTCCAGGAACTGCTCCTTCACGGTGGGGGAGAACACGGCAGCGCTGCTCGTCAGTGCCTGCATTGTCACCGCATCGTGCTCGCCGTGGCGGTAGGCCTCGATCATCGGTCGAGCCATGGCGTCACCGACGATCGACACCCGGTTCACCTTCTCCTGCTCGATGAGGCGCCAGATCTCCGCGGCATCGAACTTGGGTAGGAGCAGCACCGTGTTCCCCGCGCACCACGCGCCCAGCGCCCCCCATTGCCCGGCACCGTGCATCAGGGGTGCGATGGGGAAGAACACCGCCGGTGGTGCCGTGCTGCCCACCCTTGCGGGCCGCCACTCGTCGAGCACCGGCTTTCCGGTGGCGAAGTCGATACCACCGCCGAGCACCCGCCAGACGTCCTCCTGGCGCCAGACCACACCCTTGGGCATGCCCGTGGTCCCGCCGGTGTAGATCACGTAGATGTCGTCGGAGCTGCGGTCGTCGAAGTCACGCTCCGGGGAGCCGGTCGCCAGAGCTGCCTCGTAGGCCACCGCGTCTGCCGCTTGCCCGTCGCTCAACTCGTCATCGATGACCAGCATGTGCTGCATGTCCGCGGTGCGCGCCTGCGCCACCAGCGGTGCGTACTGCCGTTCGTAGACCAGGCCCTGGAGATCGGCGTCGTCGAAGATGTACCCCAGCTCGTCGGCGGTGTAGCGGTAGTTGATGTTGATCGGCACCGCCCGCAGCTTGAAGAGCGCCGTCATGGTCTCGACGTACTCCACGCTGTTTCGGGAGTAGATGCCCACGTGCGCACCTGCGCCGATACCTTGTGCTGCGAGGTGGTGCGCGAGGCGGTTGGCACGCTCTTCCAGCTCGCCGAACGTCCGCCGACGCTCGCCACAGATGACGGCGACCCGCTCCGGCATCAGGTCGATGGCGTGCTCGAGCAGGTCCGCGATGTTGTAGGCCACGCCCCGAAAACTAGAACGAATTGCTCTTGCGAGCAAGCCTGCCCGTTGATCTCCGACAGGGTCGGCGCAACCCGGTCCAGGTCGTCCGCGGTGGCCGTCAGCCGACGATGCCGACAGCCGGCAGCCGGGTCCAGCCCCGGGTGAACGGCGACTGCAATCGTTGCGCTCGGGAAAGATCGACGCCAATGCTCGGCTGACTGGCGTAGAGCTCCTCCAGTGCCACCCTGGCTTGCAGCCGGGCGAGGTGGGAGCCGACGCAGAAATGCGGCCCGCTGCTGAAGGCCAGGTGGCGCGGAATCTCGCGGGCGATGTCGAGTTGGTCGGCATCGGCGCCGAACTCCCGCTCGTCCCGGTTGGCCGAGCCGTAGAGCATCATCACCTTCTCCCCGGCGGGGATGTCGATGCCGTTGATGGTGACCGGGGCCAGAGTGGTGCGGGCGAGTCCCTGCACCGAACCCTCGATGCGCAGGAACTCCAGCAGTGCGTTGGGGATGAGGGCGGGGTCCGCGACGATCTGGGCGCGCTGGTCGGGGTAGCTGTCGAGCAGCATCACGCCGTGCGAGATGAGCGCCCCGGTGGTGTCGTTGCCACCGGCGACCATCACGAAGCAGAAGCCGAGGATGTCCCAGTCGGTGAGTCGCTCACCGTCCACCTCGGCGACCGTCAGCGCGCTGACCAGGTCGTCTGCTGGTTCTGCCCGGCGGGCGAGGATCAGGTCGTTGAAATAGCCGAACATCTCGGCGACGGCGTTCGTGGCACCGATCGCCTCCAGCGCGAAACCGCTGTTCTGCACCTGGGTCAGCGCGGCCACCCATGGATCGAAGCGAGCACGATCCGACTCGGGCACCCCCAGCAGGTGGGCGAGCACGAACGTCGGGATGGGGGAGGCGAAGTCCAGGTGCAGGTCGACCTCCCCTCCGGACGCGGACGTCTCCTGCATGGCGGCGATACGCTCACGGACGAAACTCCGGATCATCGGCTCCAGCGCCGCCACCCGTCCCGGGGTGAAGCCCCGGGCGATCAGTCGGCGCAGGTCCCCGTGGCGCGGTGGGTCCAGCATGACGATCGTCGGTGCGAGTCCGAGCGTGCTGATCTCGTCGGGATAGAAGGTCAGTCCCTGCGCCGACGAGAAGACGCCGGGCTCACGCACCGCGTCCCAGATATCGGCGAAGCGAGACAGCGCCCAGAACGGCGGGTCCTCGTGCCGGTGCACCGGGTCGCTGTCCCGCAGCTGCCGGTAGGCGGGATACGGATTGTCGGTGCACTGTTGGGAGAGGGGGTCGTACAACAGCGGCGGCGGGGTCATGCCGTTAACGCTACCCGTTACTAACGTGATCCGTTAGTGTTGTTTCATGGCGCCGAGGGGAACCCAGACCCGAGACGAGCTGCTGCGCGCCGCGGAGTATCTGTTCGCCCGTCAGGGGGTCGGCGGCACCCGGACGAAGCAGATCGTCGAACGCGCCGGCCAGGGGAACGACTCAGCCGTGCAGTACCACTTCGGTTCTCGCCAAGGACTGCTGGAGGCCATCCTCGGCAGACACCTCTCGCGGATGGAGCGTCAGTGGCTGCGGTCCGTGGTGTCGTTGCGTGAGAGCCACGAGCTGGGTCCGGTGGTCGACGCCCTGATCGGCCCGCTCGCCGACGAGCTACTGCGCGAAGACGGTCGCGATTTCCTGCGTATCGTTGCGGGGATCGCAGGCTGGGCCGGGGTACGCACCCACGCACTGCCCACTCCGCTGCACGGCACTGCGTTGGCGGAGCAGCTGGCACTGCTGGAGCAGGGGTGTCTGCGGATGATGCCCGAAGACCTTGCCCTGGAGCGCATCGCCATGGTGATCAGCATGTTGACCGCCGCGCTCGCTGACCGGGCGCACCGCATCGACGAGCACCTGCCCGTACTGCTCGACCACAAGCACTTCGTGGCCAACCTCGTCGTCATGGTCACGGCTGCGCTGCTTGCCCCGCCCCCATGACCATGACGATCCCGGCGGCTCCTCGTGGCCCGCCGTCCGGGGTCAGGCGTAGAGCTGCTCCTCGACCCGGTCCGAGGTGAGGTTCAGCTCGGCGCAGGTGCTGGCGTACACATCCTCGAGCAGCTCGGGGTTGTCCGCGAGCTTCTGACCGTAGGAGGGAAC
>JADGOX010000207.1 GCA_017882745.1 Mycobacteriaceae bacterium
AGGCAGTCGCCCGCGAGGGCATGCGCCAGCATCGCCGGATCGAGCTCGCCGCTGGGATCTTTCCAGTCATCGGGCTGCCAGGCGAGCGTGCAGTAGCGCCTGTGCGCACCCCGAGCGGCCTGCGCAAGACCGGGCAGCACGCGCGCCGCTTGGCTGGCGGACACCGCCGTCTCGTACAGGTCGGGCAGCGGCTCGATTGTGGCGGTGAGGTAGGGCGCAGTGGTGGGATCGATCCCCAGCAGTCTGAACCGACGCATCCCGCGGGCGATGATGTCGAACCGTCCGTCCGGGCGGCGCTGCGAGTCCTGCAGCTCCGCGGTGCACCCGATGTCGTGCACCGCCTCTGCGACACCGTCCTCGGTGTTCCAACCGGGCCGTACCGCCACCACGGCGAACGTCCGTCCCGGCACCGCGCCGGTGACCAGATCGGTGGTCAGCTGCCGATACCGCGGTTCGAAGATGTGCAGCGGCATGAGTGCTCCGGGAAGCAGCACTGTCCCCAAGGGGAACAGAGGCAGCGTCTCAACCACGCGGCAACAGTACGTCCGATGGTAGCGGCTCGCATGATGACGGCGCGTGCGTGCGGGGGGCCGAGCCGGCAGGGTCGTGCGCGGGTGGCCGGAGGGCTGCGAAGGCATCTGTCACGCGCAGTGCTTTGTCCGTGAACCGATACTGAGCCGCCGGTCGGCCCCCCGCGCGACCGGACGTGGCGGTGCTTCCGGTGGGGGACAGGACTCCGCGCCGCGCCAGCACCCGCTGCAGATTGGTCACATCCACGGGGTATCCCAGTGCCGCGCCGTAGACGTCACGCAGCGTCGACAGTGCGAACTCGGCAGGGGCGAGAGCGAAGGCGATGTTGGTGTACGAGAGCTTGGCGGCCAGTCGTGCGCAGGCGCGCTGCACCACCGTCCGATGGTCGAAGCTCATGGCCGGCAGGGTGTGCACCGGGTGCCACGCGGTGTCCGGTGGCAGTTGTGGATCGGCGGGTAGGGGTACGAGGCCGAGGAACGTCGAGGCGACGGTCCTGCCGTGCGGTACACGCAGGGGATCGCTGAACACGGCAAGCTGTTCAAGGTGTGCGATCTCCTGCACGTCGACTTTCTCGGCGAGCTGGCGTCGCGCGGAGGCCTCGACGTCCTCGACCGCACCCAGCCGTCCGCCGGGCAAGGACCAGCGGCCGGCCTCGGGCTCCTGGGCGCGCTGCCACAGTAGGACGGACAACTCGTGGCCTGCGTCTGTGTGCCTGACTTGGAGCACTGCCACAAGTACCTCATGCTGAGTGCTATCATTTGGCATGTTTTCGATTCTAAGTCGAAAACCGGGCGGGTGTCCAACCAGCCCAATCCGGATGAGGAGATTGGCCATGACGGCACCAGCAGCTCTCGCCTCGGTCGAGCGCACAGCCACGGGCTACATCGGTGTCGAGCCTGATGCGAACTGGGCCCAGCAGGTCCGTGAGCTTGCTCGTGAGCGCGGTGCGGTGCTGCTGGCGCACAACTATCAGACGCCCGCCATCCAGGACGTGGCTGACCACGTAGGCGACTCACTCGCACTCTCGCGGATCGCCGCGGCGTGTGAGGAGAACACCATCGTGTTCTGTGGTGTGCACTTCATGGCGGAGACTGCGAAGATCCTCGCTCCGCACAAGACGGTCCTCATTCCCGATGCGCGCGCGGGTTGCTCGCTCGCCGACTCGATCGATGCTGTGCAGCTGGCCGCGTGGAAGGCTGAGCACCCGGATGCCGTGGTCGTGTCCTACGTCAACACCACCGCAGAGGTGAAGGCGCTGACCGACATCTGCTGCACCTCGTCAAATGCCGTGGAGGTGGTCGAGTCCATTCCGGCCGACCGCGAAGTGTTGTTCTTGCCGGACCAGTTCCTCGGCGCGCACGTGCGTCGAGTGACGGGTCGCGACAACGTGCTGGTGTGGGCCGGGGAGTGCCACGTGCACGCCGGAATCAACGGCGACGAGCTCGCTGCGCAGGTTCAAGCCCACCCGGATGCCGAGCTGTTCATCCACCCAGAATGCGGCTGTGCCACCTCTGCGCTGTACCTGGCCGGGGAGGGTGCGGTGCCGGCCGAGCGGGTGAAGATCCTTTCCACGGGCGGGATGCTCGACGCGGCCCGCACGACCGGCTCACGAGAGGTTCTGGTGGCGACCGAGGTGGGCATGCTGCATCAGCTGCGCAAAGCTGCCCCCAACGTGGACTTCCGGGCGGTGAACGAGAAGGCCTCGTGCAAGTACATGAAGATGATCACCCCGGCGGCGCTGCTGCGTTGCCTGGTCGAGGGTGCCGACGAGGTGCACGTGGACGCGGAAACTGCTCGGCTGGCCAGCGGGGCGGTGCGCCGGATGATCGCGATCGGCCGACCGGGCGGCGACGAGTGAGTGCCGGGCAGGGCGGAGCCCGCTCGACTGTTCCCGGGCAGGGCACCTGGGAGGCGCAGACCGACCTCGTCGTCGTGGGCAGCGGCGTCGCGGGCCTGACTGCCGCTCTCTGTGCCCAGCAGCGCGGTCTCCGGGTGCTGGTGGTGAGCAAGGGGACGGTGGACGACTCTTCCACCGCTTGGGCACAGGGCGGCATCGCCGTCGTCGGTGTCGAGGCACTGGCGGCGGGTGACAGCGTTCAGGCGCACGTGGCTGACACGCTCACCGCGGGTGTCGGGCTGTGCGATGAGGCGGCGGTGCGGTCGATCATCACCGCGGGCGCCGGGGCGGTGAAGCGCTTGGTGGCGCGGGGCGCGCGTTTCGATCGTTCGCCCGACGGTTCCACCGCACGCACCAGAGAGGGCGGTCACACCTTCCGACGCGTGGTCCATGCGGGAGGTGACGCCACCGGAGCGGAGGTGGAGCGAGCCTTGGTTGCGGCGGCGCGCACCGAGCAGCTCGTAGTCCTGGAGCACCACACCGCCACGCAGGTACTGCTTGGACGCGACGGCACAGTCAACGGTGTGGCCGTCGCAGACGAGAGCGGCGGGGTGGGCGTGCTGCATGCGCCTGCGGTGTTGCTGGCCACCGGCGGACTGGGGCACCTGTATGCAGCAACCACCAACCCTGGGGTCGCCACCGGAGACGGGGTGGCGCTTGCGTTGGCTGCCGGTGCGCGGGTGAGCGACCTGGAGTTCGTTCAGTTCCATCCCACGGTTCTTTTCGCCCCAGGTGCAACGGGGCAGCGGCCACTGGTCACCGAGGCGGTCCGCGGCGAGGGGGCTGTGCTGGTCGACCTCGACGGCACCTCGGTGATGTCCGGGGTGCATCCGATGGCAGATCTGGCGCCCCGTGATGTGGTGGCGGCGGCCATCACCGAGCGGATGCGGCGCAGTGGGACCGACCACGTGCTGCTCGATGCGCGGGCCATTGCCGGTTTCGCGCACCGGTTCCCGACAGTCCAGGCGGCCTGTGTCGCGGTGGGCCTCGACCCGACTGTGCAGCCGATACCGGTGGCCCCCGCTGCGCACTATTCCTGTGGTGGCGTGGTCACTGATGTCAACGGCTGCACCTCGGTGACGGGGCTGTATGCAGCAGGGGAGGTGGCCCGTACCGGTCTGCACGGGGCGAATCGTCTGGCGTCGAACAGCTTGCTCGAGGGCCTCGTGATCGGTGAACGGGTGGCGGTCGCGGCTGCGGAACGGGTGGCGGAAGCCGGACCGGTTGACGCGACACTTCCGCCCGCGCCGACCGCGCGAGTGCTGTCGCGGGAGCGGCTGCAACAGCTCATGAGCGTGCACGGTGCCATCGGCCGGGACGCCGAGGGACTTGATGCTCTCGATGCAGAGCTGGATCGTGCATCGGGACCTGGCGCCACCGGTCGTCGAGGCTGGGAAGACGCGAACCTGACAACGGTGGCCGCAGCGCTGGTTCTCGGTGCCGCAGCCCGTCGGGAGAGCAGGGGTTGCCACGTGCGCAGTGACTACTCGGGGCAGCCCAGCTCGCCGACGGACAGCACCACGATCGAGCTCGACCGTGAGACCGGGCGCCCGGCCCTCCGCGAGAAGATGGGAACAGCAGCATGAACGAGCTCAGTCAGTCCACGGTGGACCTCCTTGTGGCACAGGGGATCGATGTCGAGGACGTGACAAGGGTGGTGCGAACTGCGCTGGAGGAGGACCTCCGATACGGCCCCGATGCCACGACCGCGGCCACCGTTGGACCGTCGGTGGTGGCCACCGCATCGGTCGTGCCGCGCCAGGCTGGAGTGCTCGCCGGGGTGGGAGTGGCCCTCGCAGTCCTGGACATCGTGCTCGGTGCGGAGGGTTACGAGGTCATGGAATGCGCGGAGGACGGAGACGAGGTGCGACCGGGATCAGCGGTACTCGCAGTCTCGGCCCCGGTGGCCGGCCTTCTCACCGCCGAGCGCACCATGCTCAACCTGCTGTCCCATCTTTCCGGGGTGGCCACGGCCACCGCCGAGTGGGTCGTGCAGACCACGGGCACGCACTGCCGCATCCGGGACACCCGCAAGACCCTTCCCGGGCTGCGTCAGCTGCAGAAGTACGCGGTGCGGGCCGGCGGCGGCGTCAACCACCGGATGGGGCTGGGGGACGCCACGCTGATCAAGGACAACCATGTGGTCGCCGCGGGCTCCGTGGTGGCGGCACTGAAGGCCGTCCGCGCTGCCGCCGGGGAGCTGCCGTGCGAGGTGGAGGTCGATTCCCTCGAGCAGCTCGACGAGGTGCTCGCCGAGGGTGTGGAACTGGTGCTGCTGGACAACTTCGACGTGGCCACGACCGCGGAGGCGGTGCGCCGCCGGGACGCCGACGGCGCCGGGACCTTGCTGGAGTCCTCGGGTGGCCTCAACCTGAAGGTCGCGGCCGCATACGCCGCGACCGGTGTCGACTACCTCGCTGTGGGCGCGTTGACGCATTCGGTGACGGTGCTGGATCTCGGGCTCGACCTGACCTGAGTACCGATCCGGCCGACAGGCCCGGGCAGGCCGTGTGCCACGTCGTCGAACGGCGCGGCCGTGGAAGCTCGGGGCCGGCGATCGGGTCAACGCCGTCATCGCCGCCTATCCTGGAGACTTGTCGTCGAACTCCGCTGGAGGATCATCATGCTCGCCCGCATCGACCTACGCGGTCGTATCCCGTCCACTGCTGAGCTGCGCACTACGCTGCCGCGCGGCGAGGTAGACGTTGACGCGGTGCTGCACACGGTGCGTCCCATCGTTGACGCCGTGCGTGAGCGGGGGGTCGACGCTGTTCTGGAGCTGAGCGAAACCTTCGACAAGGTCCGCCCCCGATCCGTGCGTGTGCCGGTCGAGGAGATCAGCCGCGCCCTGGAAAACCTCGACCCCACGGTGCGTGCTGCGCTGGAGGAGTCCATCGCCCGGGCCGCGCGGGTGCATGCCGACCAGCGCCGTAGCGAGACCGTCACCAAGGTGGTGGAAGGCGGCACGGTCACCGAGCGCTGGGTACCCGTGGACCGGGTCGGCCTGTACGTACCGGGTGGCAATGCCGTGCTGGCCTCCAGTGTGGTCATGAACGTCGTGCCCGCGCAGGCGGCTGAGGTTCCCTCGCTCGTCGTGTGCTCGCCGCCGCAGGCCGACAACCGGGGTCTCCCGGACGGCACCATCCTCGCCGCCTGCGCCTTGCTCGGCGTACGCGAGGTGTGGGCGGTGGGAGGCGCCCAGGCGATTGCTCTGCTGGCCCTGGGTGGCACGGACACGGTGGCCTTCGAGGGCAGCGCCGAGTTGGAGCCCGTCGACCTGATCACCGGACCCGGCAACATCTATGTCACCGCAGCGAAGCGACTTCTGCGCGGCATGGTGGGCATCGACTCAGAGGCCGGCCCCACCGAGATTGCCATCCTGGCCGACGACACCGCTGACGCTGCGCACGTGGCCGCCGACCTGATCAGCCAGGCCGAGCACGACGTGATGGCCGCCAGTGTGCTGGTGACCACCAGCGAGGAGCTGGCCGATGCCGTAGAAGACGCAGTGAAGGCTCAAGCGGCCGTCACGAAGCACTCGGAGCGAGTGCAGACCGCGTTGTCCGGCAAGCAGTCCGGCATCGTTCTTGTGTCCACTCTGGACGAAGGGTTGCGGGTCGTCAACGCCTATGCAGCCGAGCACCTGGAGATCCAGACCGTCGATGCCCCGGCGCTTGCGGCGCGGGTGCGCAACGCCGGCGCGGTGTTCGTGGGCCCGTGGTCTCCGGTGAGCCTCGGTGACTACTGCGCGGGGAGCAACCACGTGCTACCCACCGCGGGCTGCGCCCGGCACTCCTCAGGGCTGAGCGTGCAGACCTTCCTGCGTGGCATCCACATCGTGGAGTACACCGAACAGGCCCTCGCCGCCGTCGCCGGGCACGTCGTCGCGCTGGCCGGTGCCGAGGACCTGCCGGCCCACGGCACCGCGGTCCAGGTGCGCTTCGGGACAGCCCGGTGACTGCACCGGGAAGCGAGGTGACGCTGGTGGACCTGCCGTTGCGCGAGGATTTGCGTGACGTCAGCCCGTACGGCGCCCCGCAGCTCGAGGCGCCGGTGCGGCTGAACACCAACGAGAACCCGCACCCCCCGAGCGCCGCCCTTGTTGCCGACGTTGCCGAGTCGGTGCGTGCTGCCGCCGAGCAACTGCACCGCTACCCCGACCGTGACGCGGTGGGCCTACGTACCGATTTGGCCGCGTACCTCAGCCGTCAGACCGGCGTCGACGTCAGCGCGCGCAACGTGTGGGCGGCCAACGGCTCCAACGAGGTGCAGCAGCAGCTGCTGCAGGCCTTCGGCGGTCCAGGCCGGACGGCGTTGGGCTTCGTACCGTCGTATTCGATGCATCCGATCCTCGTGACCGGGACGCAGACCGTCTGGCTGCCCACTCCGCGAGGGGCCGACTTCGCGATCGACGTGCCCGCCGCAGTGGAGGCCGTGCGCGAGCACCGGCCAGACGTGCTGTTCGTCACCAGTCCGAACAACCCGACCGGGCAGAGCAACACCCTGGACGAGCTGCGGGCGCTGATCGACGCAACGCAGGGCATTGTCGTGGTCGACGAGGCCTACGCCGAGTTCTCGCCAGCACCCAGCGCGCTTGCGCTCATTGCCGAGTACCCGAGCCAGCTGGTGGTCAGCCGCACCATGAGCAAGGCCTTCGCCTTTGCCGGTGGGCGCCTGGGCTACCTGGTCGCCGCGCCCGCCGTCGTCGAGGCCATGCTGCTCGTGCGGCTTCCCTACCACCTCTCCGTGCTCACCCAAGCGGCCGCCCGTGCCGCCTTACGCCACGCTGCGGACACCCTCGGCTCGGTCGCCGCGCTGGTTTCCGAGCGTGAACGTGTCTCAGAATCTCTGCGTCAGAGTGGATTTCACGTCGTGAGCAGTGACGCCAACTTCATCCTCTTCGGACGGTTCGCCGATGCACCCGCGGCCTGGCAGTGTTACCTCGACGCCGGCGTCCTGATCCGCGACGTGGGTATTCCCGGGTACCTTCGTGCGACGATCGGTCTGCGCGAGGAGAACGACGCATTGCTGCAGGCGTCGGTCACGCTCATCGCCGATCTCGCCGCAGCCGACGCTGAAGGAGCACACGCATGACCGGTCGTACCGCAAGAGTGGAGCGCACGACCCGCGAGTCGCGCATCGTCGTCGAGCTGAACCTCGACGGCACCGGCGTGGTCGACATCAGCACCGGCGTGCCGTTCTACGACCACATGCTCACCGCGCTGGGTACCCACGCGAGCTTCGACCTCACGGTTCACGCTCAGGGCGACACCGAGATCGAGGCGCACCACACCGTGGAGGACACGGCTATCGTGCTGGGCCAGGCCTTGGGTCAGGCGCTGGGGGACAAGGCCGGGATCAGGCGGTTCGGAGATGCCTGGATTCCGATGGACGAGACCCTGGCGCACGCCGCTGTCGACGTGTCCGGCCGCCCGTACTGCGTGCACACCGGTGAGCCGGAGCACTTGCTCACGAGCATCATTGGCGGGCGGGCAGATGGCGGAGCGCCCTACGCGACGGTGATGAACTCCCACGTCTTCGAGTCGCTGGCCTTCCACGCGCGGATTGCCCTGCACGTGCGCACCATCTACGGCCGCGACCCGCACCACATCACCGAGGCGCAGTTCAAGGCCGTCGCCCGGGCACTGCGGGCTGCCGTGGAGCCCGATCCGCGGGTCACCGGTGTGCCGAGCACCAAGGGCAGTTTATGAGTGACGTTTTCGCGATCCTGCTGATCACGTTCGGAGGGTTCCTGGCCGGCGGCGCGTACACCGCACGGAAGTACTCGAAGCTCCTTGCCGTGCTGCTCCTGGTGGCCGCGGTGCTCTCTGCGGCGGGCGGCGCACTGCGTCTCGTCTAGGCGCGCGGCTAATCTGGTGCCCATGAGTGCACCGACGGTCGTGGTTCTGGACTACGGATCTGGCAACCTGCGTTCCGCCGAGCGGGCGTTGCAGCGGGTGGGTGCACAGGTCACCGTTACCG
>JADGOX010000208.1 GCA_017882745.1 Mycobacteriaceae bacterium
CACGTCGACATCGCGGTGGGGGAACTGGGGCTGCGCCAGTACTCCTTGTGCGGGGATCCGGATGACCGCGGGCGGTGGCGTGTTGGGGTGCTGTTCGAGAAGGACGGGCGCGGCGGGTCTCAGTACCTGCATCGCGAGGCCGCGGTGGGCTGCACGTTGGCGGTCTCACTGCCGCGCAACAACTTCCCCTTGATTGACAGTGCTTCCTACGTATTCATCGCAGGCGGGATCGGGATCACGCCGATTCTGCCGATGGTCGCGGCCGCTGAGGCGGCGGGAGCACGCTGGACGCTCTACTACGGGGGGCGTGCGCGTGAGCACATGGCCTATCTCGCGGAGCTGGCCCAGATCGGCCCAGGGGTGACGCTCCTGCCGCACGACGAGTTCGGGCTCCTGCCGCTGGAGAGCATTCTCGAACGCGGGGAACCCGATTCGGCGATCTACTGTTGTGGGCCGGAGCCCCTCGAGGCGGCACACACCCCTGGGCGTGGTGGGACTCTGCACGTCGAACGCTTCAAGCCACGTCCGACGGTGGCCGACATCGGTGGCGACAGTGAGTTTGAGGTGCGGATCGCGAGCACGGGCGCGACGATCCGCATCGGCGCCGGGCAGTCGATACTCGACGCCTTCCAGGATGCGGGAATCGAGATCGCGACGTCATGCAGAGAAGGTACCTGCGCGAGCTGTGAGACCGCTGTCCTGGACGGTGACGTCATCCACCGTGACTCGGTGCTCTCGGAGAATGAGCGCCAGCAGAGTGCGTCGATGATGGTCTGCGTTTCCAGGGCCAAGTCGGGCATGCTCGTGCTCGACCTTTGACAGCGCGATGAGATCGGATACCGGCTGGTCTCCGGATCGATCATCTGGGCTGTGCTGGTAGGTCAACCGGCCTGACGGGGCGGACACACTCGCTGCGCCGCCTCACGGTCTCGGCACCATCGCGGGTGAATTCGCACCTCTGCCCCGGAGAAGACGACAGCACCCGGTCCGCAATAGACGCAGCGATGCGCCGTACTGCAGACCGGGTGCGGACCGGGGATGTCATCTGACTTCATCTCCGCAGGTCGAAGACCTGTAGAGGTCATGCAGCCTTCTTGGTCTCCCAGAAGATCCGGTCGATCACAGCGATCTGGTCGAGCAGCGCCTGGCCGGTGGCCGGGTCGTTGGAAGACTTTGTGCCGCCGGCGCCAGCAGCCTTGGTCGCCTTGTTGAACAGCTCGTGCAGCTCCGGGTACTTCTCGAAATGCGGGGGCTTGAAGTAGTCGGTCCACAGCACCCACAGGTGGTGCTTGACCAGCTCCGAGCGCTGCTCCTTGATCTCGATGGCACGGGCCCGGAACTCCGGGTCGTTGTTGCCCTGGTACTTCTCTTGGATCGCCTTCACCGACTCGGCTTCGATGCGAGCCTGGGCGGGGTCGTACACGCCGCACGGGAGGTCGCAGTGCGCGGTGGCCTCCAGTGACGGGCGGACGAGACGGGACAAGAAACCCATGTGTCCTCCTAAGGTGGTGATCACTCCGACACGAGTGACCCTACTCGCGCGATTGACGGGCAGTAGAAGGGAAGCCTACCCAGTGGCTGCATGGCGCAACTGCTTGCCTCGCCGGGTTCTGGTGCGCGGCCCGTCGATGTCGCCGACTCTCTCCGACGGCGACATCGTGCTCGCGAGGATGAACGTAGCCGTCCGCTCAGGGGTGGTGGTTCTGGTGCGTTGGAGTCAACGCCCCGGACAGCTTTCGGTGAAACGGGCTGTTCGCCACGAGCTGGACGGCCAGTGGTACGTGCTCGGTGACAGTCCGGACGGCTCGACCGATTCCCGCACCTTGGGCCCTGCCACGGTTGTCGGGGTGATCTCCTGCCGGCTGTGGCCGAAGCCAACCCGGCTCGACCGCTAGGACATCTGCGAGCTCGCCATGATGCTGGCACGAAACTGCGTGCAGGCAACGAAGTCCGGCAGCACCCCATCGGACTGTGCCTGAGCGAGCGACGGTGCCGCGCGGTCTTTGTCGGAGAGCACCAGGTCCAGTCCGCTCGGCCACGGTAAGCCAAGCTCTGGGTCCAGCGGGTTCACTCCGCGCTCACCTGTTGGGTTGTACCCGGTGGAGCACAGGTACACCATCGCAGTGTCGTCGTCGAGAGCGACGAACGCGTGGCCCAGGCCCTCGCTGAGGTACACCCCGTTGCCGCGGCGGGACTCCAGTAGCACGGCCTCGTGCTGGCCGAACGTGGGTGAGCCGGTGCGTACGTCGACGACGACGTCGAGGAGGCTGCCTCGCGCGCAGTAGACGTACTTGGCCTGGCCCGGGGGGACGTCGGCGAAGTGCACGCCACGAACCACACCCTTGCGGGACACGCTGTGGTTGGTCTGCGCGACCGTGAGCGAATGGCCGACCGCCGCCACGAAGGCCTCGGCCTGAAACGGCGCGACGAAATGGCCGCGGTCGTCCGGGTACACGGTGGGCTCGAACTCCCAGGCACCCTCGATGGGCAGCTCGCGTGACTTCACGGGCCCAGGTTAGCGGCCACGGTGCCGGGTCTGCTTGCACATCGGTGCAGAGGACAAGTGGCGACAGTGAGCCGCAACACATTGCGTGCCCCCGAGCCCGGCATGCTTCGCGATGGTGCCACACTGGTGAGCAACTATATGGGCTGATCGTCCCTGGTTCCAGGCACTACTCGCGCTACGTGGCCAACCGCCATGATGTCGGCGCGCCAGTGCCGCTGCCCAGAGTCCGGTGTCATGACCGGCGCACCGACTTGATGCCAGTAGATCTCCCGCAGGAGGACGCCGTGTCCACCATTCACCCCACATCACCCAGCGAGGCCCAGGTGCTCACTGACGACGAGATCTTCGCTGCCCACGAGGGCGGCAAGCTCTCGGTGCAGACGACAGCACCCCTGCAGACGGCGAGGGCGCTCTCGATCGCCTACACCCCAGGGGTGGCCAGGGTGTGCACTGCGATCGCCACCGATCCCGCCCTGGTGCACCGTTACACGTGGACCTCGCGGTTGGTCGCAGTGGTCAGCGACGGGACCGCCGTGTTGGGACTGGGCGACATCGGTCCGCGTGCGGCCTTGCCCGTGATGGAGGGCAAGTCGGCCCTGTTCAAGACCTTCGCGGGTCTGGACTCCATCCCGCTGGTGCTCGACACCACGGACGTTGACGAAATCGTGGAGACTCTGGTGCGGCTGCGGCCGAGCTTCGGCGCCGTCAATCTCGAGGACATCTCCGCACCTCGTTGTTTTGAGCTGGAGCGTCGCGTCGTGGAGGCGCTGGACTGTCCGGTGATGCACGACGACCAGCACGGCACGGCCATCGTGGTGCTTGCGGCTCTGCGCGGGGCGGCTGCTGTCACGGACCGTGGGCTCGGCGATCTTCGTGTGGTGGTCTCCGGTGCCGGCGCTGCCGGTGTCGCCTGTACGGAGATCCTGCTCGCTGCGGGAGTCGATGACATCACGGTGATCGACTCGCGGGGCATCGTCCATGCCGGTCGGGAAGACCTCCATGAGGTCAAGGCGGGGATCGCGGCCCGAAGTAACCCCGCGGGCCGCACATCCGGGCTGGCGGAAGCGCTCGCTGGGGCTGATGTCTTCATCGGAGTGTCCTCCGGAACCGTGCCCGAGGAACTTGTGGCGACGATGGCTCCCGACGCGATCATCTTCGCGTTGGCCAACCCCAATCCTGAGATCCACCCTGAGATCGCGGCGCGTCATGCGGCCGTGGTGGCCACCGGGCGCAGCGACTTCCCGAACCAGATCAACAACATTCTCGCTTTCCCCGGTGTGTTTCGGGGTGCGTTGGACTGTGGGGCGCAGCGCATCACCGAGAACATGAAACTGGCGGCGGCGGCGGCCATCTCGGCTGTGCTCGGGGATGAGCTGGACCGCGAGCACATCGTGCCGAGCGCGCTCGACCCGCGGGTTGCGCCCGCGGTAGCCGCGGCCGTGGCCGCCGCGGCAATCGCAGATGCGGTACCGGGCACCACCGGAAGGTGAGCTGCGCGGAATGGCAGGTTCGCGCCGCCGCGGTGGGGGAGCGGCCTCAGAGGTCGTCTGAGTCGTCCCTTGCGAGGAACGTCGCCAGTCGGTCAGTGGAGTCCTCGAACTCCGGATGCAGGTCGACGAAGACCCGCAATTGACCGGCGAGCCACTGCAGGCTCACGTGCTCATCTCCGCGGCGTTGCTCGAGCTCTTCTATCCCGCGATCAGTGAAGTACACCGGTTGTCCGATCCCCTCAGGCGAACGCTGCGTCAAGAAGCCCAGCCTGCTCCACTGCGTGCACCTTCGACGAGCCCGCAGACGGTGCGGCCATGGCGCGACGCGACACCCGCTTGATGTTGCTGAAGTACTCGGGAAGGAGCTCGGGAAGCGCCAGCCCGTAGTGCGGCCACGCACCCTGGTTGGCGGGTTCTTCCTGCACCCAGCGCACTTCCTCCACGTTGGGGTAGCGCTCCAGTGCAGCAGCGAGACGCTTGCGTGGGATCGGGTAGAGCTGCTCCACGCGGACGACGGCGGTGTCGGTGATGCCTTCCTTCTCCTGCTTGGCCGCGAGCTCCCAGTACAGCTTCCCGCTGCACAGGGCGATCTTCGTGACGGCGCCCCGCTTCTTCTCGTTCTCGGCGCCGAGGCCGGCGAAGGTGGGGTCGTCGATCACCGAGAGGAACTTGCCTTCCGTGAAGTCCTTCACCGAGCTGACTGCCGCCTTGGAGCGCAACATCGACTTGGGGGTGAACACCACCATGGGACGCTGCACGCCGTCCATCGCGTGGCGGCGGAGCAGGTGGAAGTAGTTCGCCGGCGTGGAAGGCACGGCCACCATCATCGATCCTTCAGCGCACAGCAACAGGAACCGCTCGATGCGTCCGGAGGTGTGGTCGGGACCTTGCCCCTCGTGGCCGTGCGGCAGCAGGAGCACCACGTTGGAACGCTGTCCCCACTTCGCTTCCCCGGAGGAGATGAACTCGTCGATGATCGACTGCGCACCGTTGACGAAGTCCCCGAACTGCGCCTCCCAGAGCACGAGAGCCGCGGGGTCGCCCACTGAGTAGCCGTACTCGAAACCGACGGCCGCAAACTCGCTCAGCGCCGAGTCGTAGGCAAGGAACTTCCCGGTACTGCCGTCCGAGGACCCCTCGGCGCCGTTACCCAGGTTGCTCAGCGGGGTGTACTCGGCACCGGTCTTCCGGTCGATCACCACCGAGTGGCGCTGGGTGAAGGTACCGCGCCGTGAGTCCTGCCCTGACAGGCGGATGTTGCGGCCGTCGATGACCAGGGACCCGAAGGCCAACAGTTCGGCGAACGCCCAGTCGATCCCGCCTTCGCGCGCCATCTTTGCGCGTCGCTCGAGCACCGGCTTGACGCGGGGATGCACCGTGAAGCCCTCGGGCAGCTGCACGTGCGCGTCGGCAATGCGCTCCAGCACCGACGCATCCACGGCGGTCGCGAGACTGGGCGGGAAGACCTGGTCGGACTCGACCGAAGGGCTCGGCTTGATCGCGTACTTCTCTAGCTCGCGAACCTCATTGAAGACGCGCTCGAGCTGGCCCTGGTAGTCACGGAGGGCGTCCTCGGCTTCCTTCAGCGACAGGTCGCCGCGGCCGATCAGCGCCTCGGTGTAGCTCTTGCGGACGCTGCGCTTGGTGTCGATGATGTCGTACATCTTCGGCTGGGTCATCGAAGGGTCGTCGCCCTCGTTGTGGCCGCGTCGACGGTAGGAGATGAGGTCGATGACGACGTCCTTGCCGAACGCCTGACGGAAGTCGACTGCAAGTTTGGCGACCCACACGCAGGCCTCCGGATCGTCACCGTTGACGTGGAAGACCGGCGCACCGATCATCTTCGCCACGTCGGTGCAGTACTCGGAGCTGCGTGAGTGCTCGGGGGCCGTGGTGAAGCCGACCTGGTTGTTCACCACGATGTGCACGGTGCCACCGGTGCGGTATCCACGGAGCAGGGCCAGGTTCAGGGTCTCGGCGACCACTCCTTGCCCGGCAAACGCGGCATCGCCGTGCAACATCAGCGGCATCACGGTGAAGCCCTCTTCGCCGCGGTCGATCAGGTCTTGCTTGGCGCGCACGATGCCCTCGAGCACCGGGTCGACCGCCTCGAGGTGCGAGGGGTTCGCCGTGAGGGAGACCTTCATCTCGTTGTCGCCGAACATCTGGATGTACTTGCCCTCGGCGCCGAGGTGGTACTTGACGTCACCGGAGCCGTGCGCCTGGGTGGGATTGAGGTTGCCTTCGAACTCGTTGAAGATCTGCGAGTACGGCTTTCCGACGATGTTGGCAAGCACGTTGAGCCGTCCGCGGTGCGGCATCCCGATGACCACCTCGTCGAGGCCGTGCTCCGCGGCAGAATCGAGGACGGTGTCCATCATGGGGATGACGGTCTCGCTGCCCTCCAGCGAGAAGCGCTTCTGGCCGACGTACTTGGTCTGCAGGAAGGTCTCAAAGGCCTCAGCCGCGTTGAGTCGACTCAGGATGTACTTCTGCTCAGCGAGACTCGGCTTCGTCTGCGGCACCTCCACTCGCGAACGCAGCCACTCCAGCTGCTCGACCTCGAGGATGTGGGTGTATTCCACGCCAATGCTCCGGCAGTAAGAATCGCGCAGCACACCGAGGACGTCGCGCAGCGTCATCCGTTCCTGGCCCGCGAAGCCGCCGACCGGGAACTCCCGATCCAGGTCCCAGAGTGTGAGGTTGTGGCTGAGCACGTCGAGATCGGGGTGCTGTCGCATGCCGTAGTGCAGCGGGTCGGTGTCGGCCATGAGGTGGCCGCGATTGCGGTATGCCTCGATCAGCCCCAGCACCCGGGTGCTCTTGTCGACGGCAGACTCCGGGATGTCCTGTACCCAGCGGATGGGCTCGTAGGGCACGCCGAGGGAGTGGAAGATATCGTCGTAGAAGTCGTTCGCACCGAGCAGCAGCTGATGCACGGTGCGCAGGAAGTCGCCGGACTCGGCGCCCTGGATGATCCGGTGGTCGTAGGTGGACGTCAGGGTCATGGTCCTGCTGATGCCCAGGTCCGCGAGCTGTCGCTCACTGGCCCCCTGGAACTCAGCGGGGTACTCCATAGCCCCTGCGCCGATGATCGTTCCCTGCCCGCTCAGCAACCGGGGAACGGAGTGCACGGTGCCGATGGTCCCGGGGTTGGTCAGCGAGATGGTGGTGCCGGCGAAGTCCTCGCCGGTGAGCTTGCCGGCCCGCGCCCGCCGAATGATGTCCTCGTAGGCGGACCAGAACTGGGTGAAGCTCATGGTCTCGCAGGCCTTGATGGAGGCCACGACCAGTGAGCGGTTGCCGTCTTTGCCAGCCAGGTCGATCGCGAGACCGAGGTTCACGTGAGCGGGAGTGACCACGTTCGGCTTGCCGTCGACCTCGGCGAAGTACCGGTTCATCGTGGGGAACGTCTCAAGCGCCCGGATCACTGCGTAACCGAGGATGTGGGTGAAGGAGATCTTCCCGCCACGGCTGCGCCGCAGGTGGTTGTTGATGACTATGCGGTTGTCGTACATCAGCTTGGCGGGCACCGCGCGCACACTGGTCGCGGTGGGGACGGTGAGCGATGCGTTCATGTTGCGCACCACCGCCGCAGAGGCTCCGCGCAGTACCGACTTCTGCTCCGTGGGACCGGTGTCCTCGGACGCCGAGGCACTCGCGGGCTTGTTCTGCGAGGGTGCTGCTCTCTTCTCGGGTGCTGCCGTCTTCTCGGTGGCCGCCTTCGTGCCCGACCCAGCTGATGCGGCCTTCGGGGCGGTGGCCTTCGGGGGTGCGGCGGGATGTTGGCTCACTGCGGCGTGCGGTGCAGCTGGGGTCTTGGGCCCGCTCGCGGTGGGCGCGCCGTTCCTCGGTGCAGAGGCCGCCGGTGTCGCCGAGCTTCCGTTGCCTGCAGATGTCTCCGCAGAGCCGGCGCCGTTGCCGGGGTCGTAGTCGGCGAAGAACTCGTGCCACGCGGTGTCCACGGATGACGGATCATCCTGGTACCGCTGGTACATCTCGTCGACCAGCCACTCGTTGGAACCGAATTTGGACGCAAAACCGCTCGGCACGGAGGCGTTCCCTTCTTTCCTTCTCGATCGTCGGCAGCACACCGCTACATTGAGGTTAGCCTGGTCGAACCAGCGCGACCTCGCGGGACGCGCTCGAGTCGACCGGCCGTGGGGCGTGTACTGGCCCGCCACAGCGCGGCATATGCACCGTCTGCTGCCAGCAGTTCGCCGTGGGTGCCTTGCTCGACGATACGCCCCGAATGCAGCACCACCACCAGGTCTGCGCGCGCGGCCGTGGCCAGTCGATGCGCGACGATGACCGCGGTCCGGCTACCGGTCAACCGGTCACTGGCCGTCAGGACGGCCGCCTCCGTGGCCGGGTCGAGGGCAGCCGTTGCCTCGTCCAGGAGCAACAGATCGGGATCGACAAGCTCCGCCCGGGCCAGGGCCACAAGCTGGCGTTGACCTGCCGACAGCCCCTGGCCGCGTTCACCCGTCGGTTGCCGCAGCCCGTAGGTGAGGTCGGCGAGTACCTCGAGGGCTCCCACACCACGGGCTGCCGCCTCGATGTCTGCCCGGCTGGCGTCGGGGCGCCCGTAGGCGATGTTGCTGGCTACGTCGCCGGTGAACAGGTGCGGTTCTTGCGGAACCACACCGAGCCGGCTGCGGTAGTCGGCGAGGTCGAATTCCCGGATGTCGGTGCCGTCCACCAGTACCGCTCCCGACGTGACGTCGTAGAAGCGCGCGAGGAGCTTGACGACGGTGGACTTGCCCGCGCCCGTCTCGCCGACGAGTGCGACGGTGGAGCCAGCCGGAATGCTGAGGTGGACGTCGTGCAGGGCGTCCTCTGCGACCCCCGCGTAGCGGAAGCTGACCCCGCGCAGTTCCACCGCCCCGTGCAGTCGCCCGGTGATGAGCTGTGCCCCCGTGCGTTGCGCCACGCTGGTGGGTGTTCGCAGCAGGTCGCCGATCCGATGCAGCCCGACTCGGGCTTGTTGGTAACCGTCAAAGACCTGGGACAGCTGCTGTATCGGGCCGAAGAACAAGCCGAGGTACAGCACAAACGCGGTGAGTTCACCTGCGCTCGTCGCCCCGGAGGCCACCCGGGAGGCGCCCACGAGGAGGACGGCGGCTTCAGCCAGGTCTGACAGCAGCCCGACGAAGGGGAAGTAGAGCGAGATGGAGCGCTGCGCACGCATTCGAGCCTGCCGGTAGTCGCCACTACGGCCGACGAAGCGTGCGGCGGAGCGGCTCTCCCGGACGTAGGCCTGAGCGGTCCGCATCCCGGCGACGTTCTCCTGCAGATCGGCGTTGACGAGGCTGACCTTCTCCCTCGCTTCGGTGTAGGCCCTTGAGGAAACTCGTCGAAACACCACCGTGGCCACACCTAGGACGGGCAGCACGGACAGGGCAACTGCGCCCAGAGTCGCGTCGGTCAACAGCAGAGCGGTCGAGATCCCGAGCACAGTGATGATGCTCACCACCGCGGTGGCCAGTCCCGTCTGCAGGAATGTGGACAGGGCATCCACATCGGTGGTCATGCGGGTCATGATCCGACCGGACAGCTCGCGCTCGTAGTAGTCCAGCCCCAGCCGCTGCAGATGGGAGTAGCTGCGTACGCGGAGGGCGAAGAGCACCCGCTCACCTGTCCTGGCCGTGTGCACCGTCTGGGCTGCCACCACGAACCAGTCGGCGGCGACGATCGCCGCTCCGAGGAGCGCGGCATCGCGCAGGGCTGCAGTAGATCCGCCGATCACGCCGGCGTCGATGGCGCGCCGGATGAGCGCCGGGAAGCTCAGTGTGGCGGCCGCGTCGAGGGCCACCAGAACGACCACGCCGACGAGCGCCGCCCGAACCGGGCGCAGCAGTGCCGCCAGTCGGAACGCCGGATCGGGCGCGCGAAGGTCGCCGCCTGCCCCGTCGGGCACGTCGGTGGCGGGGGGCAGACGATCCACGGCCGCCATCAGCCCCGGGGTGGCGGGCAGCCCGCCGAGCGCGCCGCCTGTGCCCCTGCCGCCCGGGGTGGATGCGTGTGCCCGCGATGTTGGCTGCTCGTCCATCTCCGGCCACAGTGGTCGTCGCAGCGCGGCAGTGTCGTGCGTGATGTCGAGACTGTCACCGGGTCCGGCGAGCAGGGCGCGGAACAGTGCGCACCGTTCGGTGAGTTCGGCCTCCGTGCCGACATCGACAACGCGGCCCTCGGTGAGTACTGCAATGCGGTCGGCCAGCGCGAGAGTGGACCGGCGGTGCGCGATCAGGAGTGTCGTTCGCTCGGCAGTGACCGTGCGCAGGGTGTCCTGGATGGCGGCCTCGGTGGTGGCGTCCACCGCGGAGGTGGCGTCGTCGAGAAGCAGGACCCGAGGATTGGTGAGCAGTGCGCGGGCAAGAGCGATACGTTGCCGCTGCCCGCCGGACAAGGTCAACCCGCGCTCGCCGACCACGGTGTCGTACCCGGCAGGCAGCGCGGAAATGAACGCATCCGCTTGTGCTGCAACGGCGGCCGCTCGGATCTCGTTGACGTCCGCATCGGGCCGACCGTAGGCGATGTTGGCCGCGACGGTGTCGGAGAACAGGAAGGCTTCCTCGAACACCACCCCCACACTCGCCCGCAGCGAGCGCAACTGCAGCGCACGGAGGTCGGTTTCGGCGCCGACCGGGCCCATCCGCACCGAGCCGGCGTGCACGTCGTAGAAACGCGACAGCAGCAGCGACACGGTGGACTTGCCTGACCCGGCCGGTCCGACCAAGGCAACGGTCTCGCCGGGTGCCAGCGTGAGCGACAGCTGCCGCAGCACCGGATCTGAGCGCGAGTAGCCGAAGTCGACGTGGTCCAGCACGATGCTGACCGGTCCGTCGGCCAGCGGAGCCGCGTCCGGCGCGTCGGCAATCTCCGACTGGGAGTCGACCACCTCGTAGACCCGTTCCACGGCGGCGCGGGCCAGTTGTGCGTTGACCGTCAGGCCGGCCAGGATGCGCGCGACAGAGGACAGGGCGGAGACGTAGGTGGCGAACGCGAGGAACGTGCCGACGCTGACCGTTCCATGCAGTGCGAGGTAGCCGCCGACCGCGATCACACCGACCAGTCCCAACTGGGGAAGTGCGCTCAGCGTGGGTGCGAAGCGTGCGTTGATCCGGGCCACCCGCAGCCGCTCCGCGAACAGCGACCGAGCCGCACCTTCCAGTTCGGTGACCGCCCGCTGCTCCTGACCGAAGCCCTTGACGACACGAACTCCGGTCACCGTTTCCTCGACGTGCTGGGCGACATCGGCGGCTCGCTGCTGCGCCGACCAAGTGGCGGAAAACAGTGTGCGCTTGGACGCGGCCGCGGCCACGCCGACCAGCGGGGCGACCACCAGCGCGACCACGGTCAGCAAGGGGGACAGGTACAGCATTGCCGCGACGGAGAGCAGCAACTGCAGCGCGGATCCGGCAGCGAGCGGTGCCATCGCCAGCAGACCCTGGATCAGCTGTAGGTCAGTGATGCAGCGGGACACCACCTGCCCGGTGCGCAGTCGATCCTGAGCGGCACCGTCCAGGCGTTGCAGGGAGCTGAACACGGTGGTGCGCAGGTCGTGCTGAACGTCGAGGGAGAGTCTGCCGGCGAGGTAGCGCCGGGCGAACAGCGATCCGAACCGGATCAGGGCAAGGCCGACGAGCGCCGTGACGATCACGCCGATAGTTCCGGTGGTACCAGCGACGGCGTCGTCGATGGCCGCTCTCGTCAGCAGGGGGATACCCGCCTCGATGCCCGTTCCGGTGGCAGAGACCGCGAGTACACCCACGACGGCCGCGCGGTGCGCCCAGCAGGCCGCCCACAACCGTCGAATCCAACCTTCATCGGGTCCCGCAACGTCCGGTGTGTCCGGTCCCGCGGATCGCGACCCTGATGCCCGTCTGTCCGTGGCTGAGGAGGCGCTCACTACATGCACGTTAGCGCGCGGCAACGACAAGGCCGTCCGTCAGTGGACATCACGGGTCTTCGTCGCCCACCAGGCAGCCACACAGCACGCAAGCACCCACACCCCGAAGACGAGCCCGCCCGCCCACCAGCTCAGTCCCGAACCCGCAAAGACGTCCTCGAAGTCGGCTCGGGACCGTGGGGGCGTCTGCTCGGTGAGGAAATCGGAGGCCAGCCTGCTGGTGAATGCACTGCTCGCGGAGCTGGGTAGCAGGTCCGCCACCGATCGGGCGCCGATGCGGGGCAGTGCCAGTCCCGCGATCCGCTCCACCACGAGGCGGGTGACGAGTGCGCCGACGAGCACGAGCACCTGGTTGGGAACCAGGGACCCGAGTCCGACGCCCAGGACCGTCCAGAGCATGAGCGCCACCGAGCCCGCCAGCGCCACGGCGAGGAACTGTCCAACAGGGGGGAATGCGGACGAGCCGCCAGCGGTGAGGCCACCGAGCGTGGCGGCCACCACGATGACGATGCCGTAGGCGAAGCCGATCACCGCGTAGGCGATCATCTTACCGACGAGCACGGTGCCGCGGCCCTTGGTCGTCAGGTAGGTCGTGGTGATCGTCTTGTGTCGTACCTCGCCGGAGGAGCCGATGATGCCAAGGCACATGGTGAACAGGGACGTGAATCCGACGCTGAGGGCCAGGCTGAACCCCAGTAGCGAGGGGAAGTCCCCGCCCAGCTGCCTGAGGGTCTCGTCATCGGGAAGCTGGGCGATCGCGGCACCACCGAGGTTGATCAGGTAGCTGACGACGACGGCCGGAATCAGCAACGCCCACCACGCCTTGGTCGAGATGATCTTGCGGAACTCCGAGCGCACCACGTTGACGATCATCGCGGTCCGTACCCGGGCGGTGGTCCGTATCGCGGCGGCCCCGGGTGTTGAGCCGGGTACTGCTGGGTGGGTGCCGCGGTGTACTGACCCGCGGTGAGGGCGAAGAACGCTCGCTCGAGGTCGGCTTGTTCCTCCTGCATGCCGTAGACAGCGATGCCCGCGTCCAAGGCAACCTGCCCGATCTGCTGCGCCCCGGCGCCACCGACAGCGAGCTGACCGCCGGGCAACCACACGACGTCGGTGATCTGTGCCTGGACCAGGGCGCGCGCGAGCGTGCTCGCGTCGGCGCTGGCGACAATCACCCGTGGGAGTTGTCCTCCGCGCAGATCCTTCAGTGAACCCTGGAACACGCACGCGCCACCGCTGATGATCACCACCGCGTCCACCGTCTGCTCCACCTCGCGCAGCAGGTGACTGGAGACCAGCACGGTGCGCCCGCTGCCGGCGAAGTCCTTGAGGAAGTTGCGTAGCCACGCGATGCCTTCGGGGTCCAGTCCGTTGGCTGGTTCGTCCAAGACCAGGACCTGTGGGTCGCCGAGCAGCGCCACAGCCAAGGCCAGACGTTGGCGCATGCCCAGGGAGTAGCCGCCGACCTTGCGCCCAGCTGCCCCGGTGAGCCCGACCAGCCCGAGCATCTCGTCAGCCCGTTGGTCGGGCACGCCCAATGCGGCTGTGTAGACCAGCAGGTGCTGGCGGGCCTTGCGGCCGGGATGGAAGCCCTGCGAGTCGAGCACTGCGCCGACGCACCGTCCAGGGTGGTCGAGCTGGGCGAAGGCGACGCCGTTGACGGTGGCCGTTCCCGCGGTGGGCGCAATCAGCCCGAGCACCATCCGGAGCGTGGTGGTCTTCCCTGAGCCGTTGGGACCGAGAAACCCGGTTACTGTTCCCGGCTCGACCGCGAAGGTGAGGTCGTTGACGGCGTTGACGGAGCCGAACTGCTTCGTCAGCCTGGTCACGACGATCCGGCCGCTGCCGTCGTTGGCGGCGGACTCCATCATCAGGCTCGAAGTCATCGGCTTCCTCGCTCTGCTGGCAGAGAGTGTGCCCCCGGCAGGATTCGAACCTGCGCTTCCGCCTCCGGAGGGCGGCGCTCTATCCCCTGAGCTACGGGGGCCCGTCAGTGTCGCCGACGTGCCGTAAAGGGCGAGACGAGACTAGCGCACCGCCGGGTTGGGCTCGACCACCTATCCGCCAAGCGGCAGCGGCTGGGCGCCACGTTGGCTCAGTAGCTGCTCCATATAGGTGGCCTCGCTCTGCTGCGCGGCGGATGCCTGCTTGGCGAAGTTCTTCACCACGGGCTCGACGGCGTGGTCAGCGGCGTAGGACAGCATCCCCGCGCCTCCCTGGTGGTGCCGCAGCATCAGCTGCAGGAAGAGGGTGTCCAGCGCAGGGCCGGTCGTGGCCCGCAGTTTTTCGATGTCGGCCGTGCTGGCCATCCCGGGCATCACCGTGACGCCGCCACTGGGACTCATTGTCATGCCGCTCATGGAATCGCCGGTGGAACCCGACATCCACGCCATGTACTTGCCCGAGGGCAGTAGCGGCCGTCCCCACAGGGACAACCAGCCCTGCATCTGTCCGATCTGGGCCTGCTGGGTCGTCATGATGTCGAAGGCGAGGCTGCGCACGTAGGGGTCGACGGCACCGTTGTAGGCCACCGTGGCCATGAGCACTGCCTGCAGGTGGTGAGCCGTCATGTCCTGGGCGAAGCCGACATCGACGGAGTCCGCCGCCGGCACGCTCAGGGTCTGGTCGCTGTTCGGCAGCTTGACCACCGAGCCCACTGCGAAACCGACCGCAAGTACCGCGATGAGCGCCAGCAGAAGCACGGGCATCCGCTGGCTTCGTCGTGGCCGGGGCTGCCGCTCGTCCACGTTGGCCGAGGCCGCAGTGGGTTC
>JADGOX010000209.1 GCA_017882745.1 Mycobacteriaceae bacterium
GGCGCCCCCGAGCACACCAAGATCTGGGCCATGGTCGAGACGCCGATCGCGATGCTGCATGCCGAGGAGATCGCCAGCTCGTCGGAGCGCTTGACCGTGCTGGTGATGGGGACGAACGACCTGGCCAAAGAATTACACGCCGAGCACGTTCCCGGCCGGGCACCGCTGCTCGGCGGCTTGTCGCTTGCCCTGTTGGCGGCCCGAGCTGCTGGCAAGGAGATCCTCGACGGCGTCTACAACGACGTCGCCGACCTCGGGGGCTTCCAGGACGAGTGCATCCAGGGACGGCAGCTCGGCTTCGACGGCAAGACCTTGATCCACCCCAAGCAAATCGAGCCCTGCAACAACGCTTTCGCACCGAGCGAGGAGGAGATCACCCTCTCTCGGCGGATCATCGAGGCGTTCGAGGAAGCGCAGCATGAGGGCCGTGGTGTGGTGACGGTGGACGGTCGGATGATCGAGAACCTGCACGTGGACAACGCCCGGCGGGTGCTCGCGGTGGCCCAAGCCATCGGCGCCTTGCAGGACTAGCTCCGCGGTTGGGCACTGTCTCATGCGGCAGCGCACGAAACAGTGCCCAGCCCGAAGTGATCAGCTCCGCGGCCGCGCCCGCAGCGGTGGTGACGCGCGATAGGCCGACACCGTCGGATCCCCGGCAATCCAGAACCGCCACGGAAAGCGTTCCGCGTCGCCGCCCTCCCCGCTGACGCCGACCCGCGCTCCGCTGGCAATGGAGAACTGCACTGGGTCCGCTGGTCGTGACAAGGTCATCGGACCACCCTCGAGGCACACCGGTGTGCCGTCGTCGCTGAGGTCGATCCCCAAGGCGACGGTGAGCCGCGCCGGCCCACGTGCCACGTCGTCGACCTTGCGACAGACGCCCTTTGTATTTCGGCGAGCCATCGCGGTGTCGACTCCGTCGATGACCTCACCGGCACGGATGAGCACCCCGGTGGCGAAATCGGTGGGGCCACAGACGAGGTTCACACAGTGGTGCAGCCCCATGTGGAAGTACACGTAGGCCCTGCCGGGGGGGCCATACATCACCGCGTTGCGCTTCGTGCGTCCCCGGTAGGCGTGTGAGCCTGGGTCCTGCTCCCCCATGTACGCCTCGACCTCGGTGATTCGCAGCGCCACGTCTTTGTGGCGCAGTACCAGCCCCAGCATCAGGGGCGCGCGATCCAGGGCCGGTGGCAGGAACCACTGCTCGGGCAGTACCGCGGAGTTCACTGCGTAGCAGAGGCCCACTGGCGGTACTCGGCCTCGACAACGCGCACTGCTCGCAACTGCTCTGCTACCCGCACAGCGGCCGTACCGCCATGGGCATCCCGCGAGGCGATGGACCCGGCCACGGTGAGCACCTCCCGCACCTGGGGCTTGAGGTGCTCGTTCACCTGCGCCAGTTCGGCGTCGGTGAGATCGGCCAGGCCGACGCCTCGAGCCTCTGCCGCCCGCACGCACCCACCCGCGGCTTCATGCGCGACTCGGAAGGGCACACCCTGACGCACAAGCCATTCAGCCACATCGGTCGCAAGTGTGAACCCCGCCGGGGCAAGCTCGGCCATTCGGTCGGTGTGGAACTCCAGCGTCGCCACGAGTCCGGTCAGGGCGGGGAGCAGCATCTCGAGCTGTGCGACGGAGTCGAACAGTGGCTCCTTGTCCTCCTGCAGGTCGCGGTTGTAGGCCAACGGTTGGGCTTTGAGCGTCGCCATGAGGCCGGTGAGATTGCCGATGAGCCGCCCCGACTTGCCTCGGGCGAGCTCGGCAACATCGGGGTTCTTCTTCTGCGGCATGATCGACGATCCGGTGGACCAGGCGTCAGCCAAGGTGACGTAGCTGAACTCCGCAGTACTCCACAGGATTATCTCCTCTGCTAGGCGCGACAGATCCACGCCGATCATCGCCAGCACGAACGCTGCCTCAGCGGCGAAGTCGCGGGAGGAGGTGGCGTCGATGGAGTTCTCCGCCGCGGCGGAGAACCCCAGCTCGGCGGCCACGGCGTCGGGGTTGAGCCCGAGGGAGGATCCGGCAAGTGCACCGGAACCGTACGGGGACACCGCGGCGCGCTTGTCGAAGTCGACGAGGCGCTCCACATCGCGCAGCAACGGGTGGGTATGCGCGAGCAGGTGATGAGCCAGCAGGACCGGCTGCGCGTGCTGCAGGTGGGTGCGTCCGGGCATCGCGGCCTCGGGATGCTGCTCCGCCTGTGTGGTCAACGCTTCCACCACGTCAAGAACGCCGACACCGACCCGTCTCACGGCGTCGCGGAGCCACATCCGGAACAGAGTGGCGACCTGGTCGTTGCGGGAACGTCCCGCCCGCAGGCGTCCACCCACCTCAGGCCCGACCCGGTCGATGAGACCGCGCTCCAGTGCGCTGTGAACATCCTCGTCGTCGTGCTCGGCCACGAAAGCACCACTGGCGACATCGGCGCCCAGCCCGCGGAGGCCGACGAGCATCGTCTCGAGGTCAGCATCGGTCAGGAGGCCGGCTGCATGCAGCACCTTGGCGTGCGCCTGCGAAGCCCGCACGTCATACGGAGCGAGCACCCAGTCGAAGTGGGTGGACTTGCTCAGTGCCGCCATGGCCTCCGCGGGCCCGCTGGAGAAACGGCCACCCCAAAGCCCGTGGGGTCCAGCCGCGCTCACAAGCCCCGGTCCCGCTTGCCGGAGATCATCGAGGACAAGCCGTGCAGCTGGACGAAGCCCTTGGCCGAGGACTGGTCGAAGGTGTCGCCCTCGTCGTAAGTGGCCAGGTTGAAGTCGTAGAGCGACTCTGCGCTGCGGCGACCGTTGACCGAGATGCCGCCACCGTGCAACACGAGACGAATCTCGCCGGACACGCGTTCCTGCGTCTTGGCCACAAACACGTCGAGAGCCTCCTTGAGCGGGGAGAACCAGAGCCCGTCGTAGACCAGCTCGCTCCAGCGCTGCTCCATCTGCCGCTTGTAGCGGCCCAGCTCACGCTCCAAGGTGACGTGCTCGAGCTCCTGGTGTGCGCAGATGAGCACCATGGCTCCGGGTGCCTCGTAGATCTCGCGGCTCTTGATACCGACCAGACGGTCCTCCACCACGTCGAGCCGGCCGACGCCCTGGGCGCCTGCGCGCCGGTTCAGCTCCTCAATGGCCTCCAGCACCGAGACCGGGCGACCGTCGATGGCGACCGGACGCCCCTTGTCGAAGCTGATGATGAGCTCGTCCGGAGCCTGCCAATTGACCGTCGGGTCCTCGGTGTACGAGTAGACGTCCTTGGTCGGCGCGTTCCACAGGTCTTCCAGGAACCCGGTTTCGACAGCGCGGCCCCACACGTTTTGGTCAACGGAGAACGGCGACTTCTTGGAGACGGTGATCGGGATCGCGTTCTCCCCGGCGAAGGCGATCGCCTTCTCCCGGGTCCAGGCGTAGTCGCGGACCGGAGCGAGGACCTCGAGGTCGGGCGCCAGGGTGTTGAAACCCACCTCGAAGCGCACCTGGTCGTTACCTTTGCCTGTGCAGCCGTGGGCGACAATGGTTCCGCCGTGTGACCGTGCCTGCTCGACCAGGTGCTTCACGATCAGCGGACGACTGATCGCGGAGACCAGCGGGTAGCGGTCCATGTACAGGGCGTTGGTCTGGATTGTCGGTAGGCAGTACTCGTCGGCGAACTCGTTTCGGGCGTCGACGACGACGGACTCGACGGCACCGCAGTCGAGCGCACGCTGGCGAATGTCGTTCATATCCTCGCCGCCCTGACCGAGGTCGATGGCCACCGCCACCACCTCGGCACCGGTTTCCTTCCCGATCCAGCTGATGGCGACGGAAGTGTCCAACCCGCCGGAGTAGGCGAGTACGACGCGATCAGCCATGAGAAGTGTTCTCCTTCAAATCAATTGTCGATGCTGAGTCATTGGGTGGTGCTGGGGCCTTGTCGGCCCGGCCGAGCGAGTCGAGCTTGGTGGCCAGCTCCGCACCGCTGAGAGGTTCTCGTGCGACCACCATGATGGTGTCATCTCCGGCGATCGTGCCCACCACGTCCTGTAGTGCCGCGCGGTCCAGGGCGCTCGCCAAGAACTGCGCAGCGCCCGGAGGCGTGCGCAGCACAGCTAGGTTACCGCTGAAGTCCGTGGACACCAGCAGCTCGCTCAGCATCCGGGCCAATCTGTCCGTACCGCCTTGCACGCCGCGCACGGGGCTCCCGTCCTCGGGCACCACGTACACCCCTGCACCCCCGTCGACACCGCGGAGCTTGACGGCACCCAGCTCGTCAAGATCGCGAGACAGCGTCGCCTGGGTGGCCTCGATGCCTTCGGACAGCAACAGTGTGGCCAGCTCCTTGTGGCTGCGCACCGGCGTCAAAGCAAGCAGCGTGACGATGCGAGCCTGACGGGACACCCGGCTGACCGCGATCATGTGTCCGCCCCGGTCATTGGTGTTCCAGCAGCCACGTGAGCAGAGCCTTCTGCGCGTGCAGACGGTTCTCTGCCTCGTCCCACACCGCGCTGTGCCTTCCGTCCAGCACCTCGTCGCTGATCTCCATGCCCCGGTGCGCGGGCAGGCAGTGCAACACCACTGGACTCTCCGCAGCCCTGCTCAGCATCGCGGCGTTCACCTGGAACGGACGGAAAGGACGTACCCGGTCCAGGCCGTCATCCTCCTGCCCCATGGACGTCCACGTGTCGGTAACCAGGACGTCGGCCCCGTCGGCGCCCTCGTCGGCATCGGTGGTGGTTCGTACGCTTCCCCCCGTCTCGGCGGCGCGGGAACGGGACGCGTCGAGCACGGCAGGGTCGGGGTCGAACCCGGCGGGCGCGGCCACGGTGACGTGCATTCCGGCGGTGACACCGCCGAGCAGCAGTGAGTGCGCCATGTTGTTGGCCCCGTCACCGAAGTAGGTGAGGCGCAGCCCCGCGAGCTGACCGCGGCGCTCCGCCACCGTCTGCAGGTCCGCGAGGACCTGACACGGGTGGAACATGTCGGACAAGGCGTTCACCACCGGTACGGTCGCCCCCATTGCCATGAGCTCCAGGCGCTTCTGCGCGAAAGTGCGCCACACGATGGCACTGACGTAGCGGGACAGCACCCGACCGGTGTCGTCGATGGTCTCCTCGCGCCCGAGCTGCATGGTGCGGCCGTCGACCACAACGGCGTGCCCGCCGAGCTGGGCGACGCCGACCTCGAACGAGAACCGGGTGCGGGTGGAGTTCTTCTCGAAGATCACCCCAACGCCCTGCGGCCCCTCCAGCGGGCGTGCCGAGTAGGGCTCCCTCTTGAGGTGCGCCGCCAGGGCGAGCACCTCGGCCTGTTCCGTTGGGCTGAGGTCGTCGTCACGCAGGAAGTGGCGGGTCATGAGTCGGACTCCTGTGCGGTCTCGAGGATGGCGGGAAGCGAGGCGATGAAGTGGTGAGCCTGGTCATCGGTGAGCACGAACGGCGGGGCGAGCCGCAGCACGTCGGGCCTCGCAGCGTTGATCAGAAAGCCCGCGTCCCGGGCAGCCCGCTCGGCCTGTCCAGCCAGGGGGGCACGCAACACGACTCCGAGTAGCAGTCCAGCGCCTCGGACGTGGTCGACAAGCGGGTGCCCCAGCTCTTCGATGCCGACAGTGATGTCCTTGCCGAGTGCACCCGCTCGTTCGATGAGCTTCTCCGAGTGCAGCGTGTCCAACACCGCAAGCGCGGCAGCGCAACAGACGGGGTTGCCTCCGAAGGTGGTCCCGTGCTGGCCGGGCTCCAGGAGCTCACCCGCCTTCCCGATCCCGATGCACGCACCGAGAGGCAGACCGCCACCCAGCCCCTTGGCGAGGGTGATGACGTCGGGGGTGATCCCGCTGGCCTGGTGCGCGAAGAACCACCCTGTCCGACCCATCCCGGTCTGCACCTCGTCCAGCATGAGCAGTGCGCCATGACGCGAGGTGATCTCTCTGGCGGCAGCCAGGTAGCCCTCTGGTGGCACCACGACCCCGAATTCGCCCAACATCGGCTCGAGCATGACGGCGGCCGTATCCGCGTCCACGGCGTTCTCCAGGGCAGCAACGTCACCGTAGGGAATGTGCTCCACGCCAGGGGGCATCGGGTCGAACGGGGTCCGCTTCGCGGCCTGTCCGGTCAGCGCCAGCGCACCCATCGTGCGACCGTGAAAGGAGTTCTCCGCAGCGATGATCTTGGGCCGACCGGTGCGACGCGCGATCTTGAACGCCGCTTCGTTCGCTTCGGCCCCGGAGTTCCCGAACA
>JADGOX010000210.1 GCA_017882745.1 Mycobacteriaceae bacterium
CGGCACGGCGCGACGGCGTCCAGGTCGGTGATCGGAGCCACCTCACACACAGGGGGCACCGCCGAATGACAAGAATCCGCGCGGTCGCTGGGACGAACCCGGCGATCACGCCATCGGACGCTCTCGCGGTGGCTTGACGACCAAGACCCACGCCCTGGTGGACGGCAATGGTCTGCCACTGGTCATTGCCGTGACCCCGGGGCAGGCGAACGACTCTCCAGCTCTGCCAAAGCTTCTCGCCGAGTTACGAGTTCCCCGGCAGGGGCCAGGTCGGCCGCGCACCACACCGGCGGCGTCGCGCGCCGACAAGGCCTACTCCGCCCGGGCTCACCGCGGGCATCTACGTTCCCGGGGGATCACCGCGGTGATCCCGGAGCCGTCGGACCAGATCAGGCACCGCAAGAACAAAGGGTCACGCGGTGGACGGCCCGTCAGCTTCGATGCGCACGACTACAAGGACCGCAATGTCGTGGAACGCGCCTTCAACCATTTCAAGAACTGGCGCGGACTGGCGAGCCGCTACGACAAGTACGCCCTGGTCTATCGAGGCGTCGTCGTCCTGGCAGCGATCGTACTCTGGCTGTCATGACATACGAGACACGCCCTAGTGGCTTGGATCAGGTGTCTGACCTTAGGGTTGAACCCGTGACTACCTTGGCTGGCGTCCACGCCGTTTTGCCGCCGTACCGCTACACCCAGGCGGAGCTCACCTCGGCCTTCACCGACGTGTGTCTGGGACCGGATGGAAACCGGGCTCTGTTGGGCCGGCTGCACGCCAATGCTCAGGTCGCCAGCAGACACCTGGTTCTACCGCTGGAGCAGTACGCCACCCTGACCGGCTTCAGACAGTCCAACGACCTGTTCATCGCCCATGCGGTCACACTCGGCGCGGCCGCACTGACCGGCGCGCTGCGGCGGGCCGGTATCCGAGCCGACGAGGTCGATCTGGTCATCTCCACCACCATCACCGGCATCGCCGTCCCGTCGATCGAGGCCCGCATCGCCCAGCTCGTCGGGCTGCGACCCGACGTGAAGAGGGTTCCACTGTTCGGCCTGGGATGTGTGGCCGGGGCCGCGGGGATCGCCCGCCTGCACGACTACCTGGTCGGCCACCCGAACGAGGTCGGGGCGCTGGTCTCTGTCGAGCTCTGCTCGCTGACGGTGCAACGAGACGACCGCTCGATGGCCAACCTGGTGGCCAGTGGCCTGTTCGGCGACGGCGCGGCAGCAGTGGTGGCCGTGGGCGCCGGCAGGCCAGAGCCGGGCCCGAGCGTGGTTGACTCCCGCAGCCACCTTTACCCGGGCACCGAGGCCACGATGGGTTGGGACGTCGGGGGCGGCGGGCTGAAGATCGTGCTTGACGCTCAGGTGCCTGCCATCGTGAAGCAGTACCTCGGAAGCGACGTCCGATCCTTCCTGGGAGCACACTCGCTTTCGGTCCAGGACGTCGCCGCCTGGGTGTCCCACCCCGGCGGCCCGAAGGTCATCGAGGCGATCGAGGCCGAGCTCGGTCTGCCCAGCGACCCGTTGGAGCTGACCTGGCGCTCCCTGGAGCAGATCGGCAACCTCTCGTCATCCTCGGTGCTCCATGTGCTGCGCGACACCCTGGACAAGGGATCCCTGACCCAGGGGACTCCGGGGATCCTGATGGCGATGGGCCCCGGCTTCTGCTCCGAGCTCGTCCTGCTCCGGTGGTGAGCAGCTGATGGCCTGGTACGTCGCACTGATCGGCGCTGTGGGCGCCGAGCGGCTGGCCGAGCTGGTGATCTCCAGGCGCAACCTGGCCTGGGCCAGGAGTCACGGCGGGCGTGAGCACGGCTTCGGCCACTACCCGTTCATGGTTGTCCTTCACATCGGCCTGCTTCTCGCCTGTCTGGTCGAGGCTTCCGGCCGCCGGTTCATCCCGGCGCTGGGCTGGTCGATGCTCGCTGTTGTTGTCCTGGCCCAGGGGCTGCGCTGGTGGTGCATCGTCGTGCTAGGGCCCCGGTGGAACACCCGGATCATCGTGATCCCGGGGCTGCCGCTGGTCGAGCGCGGGCCGTACCGCTGGCTGCACCACCCGAACTACGTCGCGGTGGTGCTCGAGGGGATCGCGTTGCCACTGGTGCACACGGCCTGGATCACCGCCGCGGTCTTCACGGTTGCCAACGCCGCACTGCTGAAGGTACGGATCGCTTCTGAGAACACGGCGATGGCCCAGGCGCTGGCCGAGAACCCGCCGCCGGTCCCACCCGCTAAGGCGGTTGCGCCGTGATCGACGCTGATCTGCTTGTCGTCGGAGCCGGACCGGCCGGGCTGGCCACCGCTTTGTACGCGGCACGGGCCGGGTTGAGCACGGTCGTGCTCGAGGCCCGTCCCAGCCCGATCGACAAAGCCTGCGGAGAGGGCCTGATGCCCGCAGCGGTCGCCAGCCTGCGCGAGCTCGGGGTACATCCCGGCGGGCAGGCGATCCGTGGAATCCGCTACACCGACGGCCACCGATCCGTAGACGCCGCCTTCCGTCGCGGCGCCGGGCTGGGCGTGCGCCGCACGACACTTCAGGGCGCTCTGCTTGACGCCGCCCGGGTGGCAGGGGTGAAGGTGGTGGATTCGCGGGCAGCGCAGGTGAGCCAGGACCGCGCCGGGGTCAGTGTTGACGGCAGGCGGGCGCGCTACCTCGCGGTGGCCGACGGGCTGCACTCACCGATCCGGCACGGCCTTGGCCTTCAGCGTCCGCCCCGTGGGACCCCGCGGCGGTGGGGGACGCGTCAGCACTTTGCCGTGGCACCCTGGACCGATCTGGTCGAGGTGCACTGGGGGCCGCACTCGGAGGCGTACGTGACACCGGTCGGTCCCGATCTGGTCGGGGTCGCCATCTTGTCCGGCTGGCAGGCGCCGTTCAGCGCCCAGCTCGCGGCCTTCCCGGCCCTGCGGGAGCGGCTGCCGCAGGTGGGCGCCACAACCGTGCGGGGGGCCGGTCCCTTCCTGCAGCGGACGTCGGCCCGGGTGGCCGGACGAATACTGCTGGTCGGGGACGCCGCCGGATACGTCGATGCCCTGACAGGGGAGGGTATCGCGGTCGCGCTGGCCTGCGCCCGCGCGCTGGTGGACTGCCTGGTGGCCGACGACCCCGGCGCCTACGAACGACGCTGGCTCGCGGCGTCCCGGCGCTACCGCGCCATGACCGGCTCGCTGTTGTGGGCGCGGCGCCAGCCGTTGCTCGCTTCGCGGATAGTCCCGTTGTCCGCCCGGCTCCCGCGGGTCTTCGGCGCAGCCGTCCAGCAGCTGGCGAACTGAAAGGGTGGACGCAAAGGTGAGCGATGAGGAGCGTGTGGTGCTCTGTGCCCCGGACGGCTCGGCCGCCGGGACAGCGCCGAAGTCGACCGTGCACCACCGTGGCACCCCGCTGCACCTTGCCTTTTCGTGCTACGTGTTCGACCCTGCCGGGCGAGTTCTGGTGACTCGCCGGGCCTACGGCAAACAGACGTTTCCGGGTGTGCGAACCAACAGCTGTTGCGGTCATCCTTCGCCCGGCGAGCCGATGCGGATCGCCGTGCTGCGCCGTCTGCAGCACGAGCTAGGGATCAACCCGTCGGCGCTGGACCTGATCCTGCCGTCGTTCCGCTACCGGGCCACCGCCGCCGACGGGACTGTCGAGAACGAGCTGTGCCCCGTTTACCGCGCGACGACCATCACCGGCGCCACCGTGACCGCCCACCCCCCAGAGGTGTATGAGGCCTGGTGGGTGCCGTGGGCGCAGTTCGCGGCCCGCCCCGACCCAGGCGACCCGCTGTCCTCGTGGTGCGCTCAGCAGGTCGAGCAGCTGAGCGCACTCGGGCCCGACCCGCTGGCCTGGCCCGCGGGCGACGTGGCCTGCCTCCCGGCAGCAGCGACGCCGTAGCGTCACGGCGGCACCGTGGGTTGCCCGATGGTCGCAGGCGACCCGCCGCTGGCGTAGATCAGGGCGCAGCGATCCAGGCGCCCAGCACCCGAAGGCCTCGCCGGTGAATACCGCAGATCCGTGCCACCCGAGGAGGTCGAGGTCTCGCGTCCCCGCCCACTGCGATGGCCGTGACGGCACTGTCCCTCGGCCCTCCATCAGTGCCAAGTCGACATCGACGCCTGGGATGACGAGGGCGTTCTGCTGGTGCAGCAGAACTGTGGCCGCGACCGGGATGAGTGTGCCGTTGACTTGGGCGCGGGTCAGCACGCTGCTGGCGGTGTAGGTGAGAGGAGGCGAGCTCTCGTGGTGGATGAACCGGGCTGCGGCGCCGCAGCCCGGGCATGACAGCGGCGGCAAGGAGGCTGGGAGCGGCAAGTTGGTGTGAAGACCGCAGGTCTGACACTGGATCGGAAGGGTGAGCGTTAGCAACCCGCAATGCGTGAGCTCGTCGACAACACCTGCCAACTCGCGCAGGGTCGGGTCAAGTTTCTTAACCTGGGTGTGGCTGAAGAGCGCGTTGAACGTTGCCGCGCCGCTGCGGGGCTCCTCGCCCAGGGCGGTGAGGATATCGGGGACAGAAAGTCTCGCGTCTTTCGGCAAATGCTGGGTGAGCTTCTCGACGGCGCGCGTCAGGTCGCGTCGCGGCTTCTCGGCCAGCGCTGCGGCGACCGCGCGCAACGCATCCTCACTGACACCGACCCCACCCAGAAAACCGGCTCCGACGAGCACGTATATCACCCAAGAACCCGCCAACCAGGAAAGTCCGGCTAGGGGATCCTGCTGTGGACGCATCCTCCGGCCCCCACCCTGGCCCAGAGGTCGGACGGCAACCCGCCTCCGCCAACCGGGAAGCGCCGCAAACCTCGCAATCAGATGGACGTTACTGTCTCCAAGTTCTTTTCACACGAATGGACGTGTGCTGGATCCGCAGATGTCCCGTACAGTCGGATTCGGTGCGCCTGGGCATCTGACCGTGGACCACGAAGGGGAGAGCGACATGGGTATCGAAGACAAGTTCTCGAACAAGGCGGAGGAACTATCCGGCCGCGCCAAAGAGGCAGCGGGCGCTGCCACCGGAGACGAAGACCTGAAGAACGAGGGCAAAGCCGATCAGGCATCGTCGGCAGCGAAGAAGGCCGTGGAGAACGTCAAGGACAAGGCGAACGAGATCGCCGACAAGATCACCGGGCACTGAGCCGGCTGCACACCAAGACGACAGCCCCGTTCCACCGGGATTTCGGCGGATCGGGGCGTCTTCTCTGCGTCCAACAGGCTGCAAGCGACCCGATCGCCCTACGCATTCGATCGGACACGTGGATCCGCTCGAATCCGTAGGCCCGATGCACGTTCGAATCAGATGTGCGGCTCACCGGGATTGGGGTTCTGCCGCTCGGTGAGTGTCTCGTTCTGTTGAGCGAGTTCGTCGCGCTCGTGGACAACGAATTCGGTGTTGCGCTGCGACTGCGCAAGATCATGGCGCGCTTGTTTCCCGCGGCGGGCAGTTCTCCGCGCACCGGCGAGCGCCATGGCCACCCCCAGTGCCCCTACAGCGCCGATGACAATTCCGTACAGAAGTAGCGACCCCGTCGATCCCGTGACGTGGTAGCCGAAGACCGAGAAATCATCAGTCAACGAGTGCGCATCTCCAGCGTTCGCGAGAACACCGGTCAATCCGATCACGACGGCGGCCAAAAGTACGACTAGTCCGACAATGACGAGCATCGACGTCTCCAAGCTGTTGAACTATTGATGGCGGGAGCAACCGACAATTCCGACGCACCGTCTTGTCCACCGTGACTGCGTGTGGCAGCCGAAGCGTAACTTCGAACAGACCCGGAGATGATCTCTTCTCTGCCGTCGAATAAGCCTACGACCTCAACGAAGCACAGCGTATACGGAAACCCGTTGCTGATGGTCGGTGGCGCCGCACCCACCCACGAGGTGATCAATCGAGCGGTCGGGATGTGCCGCTCAACCAAGATTCACCGTCGGATCTCTGCCCAATCCTCCACTGCAATCACTCCCTCACACTGTCCGAGGGGGTCAAACTTCACTCGGCAGTACGGGGTCAGTGTTCACTCGGCATCGACACGCACGCCTTTGGCAGTGCGCTCGCGGACGAAGCCCAGCATGACCGCCAGCTGCGGACGGTTCACGTCTTTGCCCGACGCCTTGTCCGTGAACGTCTTGTCGACGGCGATCCCGTCCAGTTGTCGGGCGGTGTTCTGGTCCAGGGTGCTCACCCGGGTGTAGGCGACGCGTTGCCCGCTGATGGTGTCCTCCCCCGCCGAATACGTCAGGTTGGACTCTCAGAACCCGGTGACGACGTGTCAATCAACCACGCCAGGGACCCTAATCTGACGGTGCGGAGTAGTCCGGCCTGACGTCCGACTGAGGCGTACCCCAAACTGACAGGCTCGTCCCGACCTACATCCCGCGTACGGGGACCTCACCGGGAATCAATGCAGACAGCCCCTACGGGACTCGGCGACGTTGCGAAACACCGCGCCTCGTGGACCTCGGACGACGTCCCGCTGCACGATCCTGTTGCGCTACAGCTGCAGGTGCAGGCGGAGGGCCTCGTCCACCTCCGCCATGACCTGCGCCGGTACCCGACCCAAGACAGGTCCGATGCGTTCGACGGTCACCGAACGCACCTGCTCGGCTTGAGCCTTTGAGTCGACACGTAAGC
>JADGOX010000211.1 GCA_017882745.1 Mycobacteriaceae bacterium
CCCTTTCCTTCTTCGCGGCCTGTGCGACGTTCTCAAGCGGGCTCATGCCCGCCAGTGTCTCGGTCATCACCGACGACCCCTTCTCGCTGAGCAGTCCCAGCGTGTCGGGCCGGTTACACCGTTCGTCGGACAGTCTCCCGTGGACCCGTAGGAGGAGGGGACAGCGGCGGGGTGGTGGGAGTCCCCGACGGCTGCGCGCCGGGCTGAGTCGACACTGACGGCGGGGTGGTGGGCTTTGGCGCCATCGTCGCCAAAGGCGGGGGGGGCACTGCCCGCTGGACCCGCGGGGGGGATAGACGGTGACGGGGTCGTGGAAGTCCCCTACGGTTGCCGGCCGGCTGCGGCGACGCAGACGGCGGCGGGTGGCCTTTGCTCGGTAGCGGTTGCGGTCGGCTTTCGGTGGTGGCCCCGCGTGGGTGTGGCGGGGTCGCGCCGCCTCCTCCTAGCGGCAGGACTCCCCAATAGGCGGCCAGCGCGGCCGCAATAAGTAGGACCGCGGCAAGGTACCGGAGGACAGGGTGTCGGCGGTTGGCGGCGGCGGCGAGGCGGAGGGCTCGCCGTCCAGCCAGCAGCCCGGCGCCGACCACCCCGGCCAGCAGAGCGATGTTGAACCGTCGGACCCGCCGCCGGGCGCGGACGAGAGCGAATCGTGCTCCGCGGCGGCCGAGGCTCAGCAGGAGGTAACAGATACCGAGAGGCGGTAGGACCATCAGCAGAACTGATATTGCGGCCGCCATGCCGGTCGCCAGGTCAAACCTTGAAAAGGCGCTGGATACAGTATGAGCCTGAGCGCTGACAGCATCCGCGACGGTGGACGCGACCCGGGGTCCGAACAGGACCGCCAAAGCAAGCTCCACGAGGAGCACGGGAACCACCGCCAGCACCCAAACGGTGATCGCAATTCGGGCCGGTCGTTTCAGATTCCGCACCAACGGGTGCACCTCGCGCCCGGGGATAAGGCTGAGCAGAATCGGAGTGACGTGACCGAACAGATCCGGGACGCCAATCACATCCGACAAGATCCAGTAGCCGTCCAGGCGCAGGCTGGGGATGAGCTGCCGGAACATCTCGATGTGCACGAAAGAAATGACGACAAGCAGCGGCCGGTAGCCGCTCGCCAAGTACGAGCCGGCCATACCGAGGATGAATATCAGGTTGAAGAAGACACCGCCAAGATCGGTGCGAATGCGTCCGGCGCGGCTGAGCCGGTATGAGTCGCTCACATCTGTGAAGAACGACGGCCAGATCACGTAGAAGCCGACCCCGATGGCGCCCGGCGTCGCTCCGCCGTATCGGCAGCCGGCGGCATGTCCGCACTCGTGGAACAGGCTGCCGAGGAGAACCAGTCCGATCACCAGGAGGAAGAGCGCCGGTCGAGTCGCGACCTGGAGGGCCGCGTTACCCAGCGTGCGCTCAGCGATCATTGTGGCGTCGAAGGCAACCACGGCCGCAAGCACAACGGCGATGACCAGCGGGTGGAAAGCAGGCTGAAGCAGGCGTGCCAGCACCCCGACGAGGCGCTTGGGCAGCAGCGTGCGCTTGACCTTGACCGTGAGCAGGCCATCGTACTGCATGACGTCGCGCTCGTCGCCCCCAGCGACGAGCCCGAGCGGATGCAGCTTAGTTCTGACGAGATAGTCGACGTTGTCGCCGCTGACCGTGCGACCGATCTCGGCGCTTACCAGCGCGGCCGCCTCATCCGTCGTCCGGACGCCGTCGATCTTGTCGAGGACGAGGTGCAAGAGGCCGGACATCTGGATGACCTGGCCATCGCCGCGCCGGACGAGATACGTGGCGTCGGTGGCTGCCGAGCCCTGGTAAAGGCCGAGCAGTTCGACGCCGGGGGCACGGTGCGGGACGCCGCCGTCGGCACCGGTCCAGGCGGGAGTCGCAGACTCGCCAGGCGAGGTCGGCGCCCGGCTGGGTGGCTCTCCCTCACCGGCAGCCAGCTGCTCCCGTTGAGGGGTGCTCGTGCTCGCCACAGAACTCACCACGCCGCTGACCTTCTACCTCCACCACGTTCGGATCCCGAAGCCATCCCGAAGCGGATGAGCCCCTGGTGGGGTGCCTATTCGGCGCCCCACCAGGGGCTCATCCGCTTCGGGATCAGCTTGGGTTGGCGGCGACCTTGCTAACGGACCCTGATCGCCTGCAAGCTAGTCGCAATCGCGGTGGTGTTGCCGGCGTTACGGCTGCCGACGATGATGTTCGCAGCGCTCACTGCGACCGCAACGTTCGTGGAGATGTTCAACGCCGGCGAGAGGACGATCGCGAGAGTCTCGCGCGCCGGCAGCAACTCGCCGTGCTGGGTCTCCAGCTCGTAGACACTGAGCTCAGACATGACAGTCTTCCCTTCCTGCTACGGGTTGGCGGCGGCTGACGGGCGCTTTCGCACCCTGCCAGCCGCCGCCGGCGACCTTGCTAACGGATCCTGATCGACTGCAGGCTTTGCGCAATCGCGGTGGTGTTGCCGGTGTTACGGCCGCCGACGATGAGGTTCGCAGCGCTCACTGCGGTTGCGGTATTCGTCGCGGTGTTGGTAAAGGTGTTGCCAATGACGGTCGAGAGAGTCTCGCGCGCCGGCAGCAACTCGCCGTGCTGGGTCTCCAGCTCGTAGACACTGAGTTCAGACATGACAGTCTTCCCTTCTTGGGTTTCCTGAGTAATCGCGGAATTGCGATTACCGAGGTCAAATAGAGGAAACTAGAGGAAACTAGAGGAAACTAGAAATGAGGCGCGGCGGCGAGCTGCCAGGGCTGGCAACGGAAAGCAACGCCTTCACGTTGGGCCTATTCCTGTTCTTCCCCAGATTTGGGTAAAAGCCGATTGGCGACTTCGAGCCCGATTCCCCCCTCCATGAGCCGAACCCAGTTCCCCCCCTACATGGGAACGACTGAAGGGCGGTGTACGGGCGACCCGTACCGATCCCCGTACCGCACCTTCGAGCTAAAGAATTACTACCAGCGGGCCGTAACCGACGTCAAGGGGAAACGCGAGGTTGGGGGAATTCCTACAGAGGTCAAGGGGAAGGTTTGGGGGGGGGAAGCTAAGATGTGGAGTTTTGACTGTATTGCCCGTTCTGGTGATCTCTGCGAGTCTTGGAAATTAGCTCCCGTTCCACTTACTTCGACCTGAAGTTGCGGGGGATGACGACATGACGCACGCCGAGCTGGTGCAGGTCCTCTTCGACGCTCTGCTCGCCGTAGCCACGGTCGGCGGTGACGGTCCGCGGCCGCCGGCCGGTCCGGCGGATGACCCGCCCGACGGCGGGGGCGAGCTGCGGGGCGTCGGGTGGGTTGCCCCGGGTCAGCGTGTGGTCGAGCACGATCCCGTCG
>JADGOX010000212.1 GCA_017882745.1 Mycobacteriaceae bacterium
ACGCACAACTATCAGCAGCAAGCCGGAAACTGCTGACATAGCGGGGGCCTCCAACCTCGATCAGCACGCGCATCCGCCACCTCCTTTCGCGTCGGTCGGAACGTGACGCTCGCAAGGTGGGGGTCTGTTTTGATCTTGTCGTCGTCGGTGGGACGAGTGTAGATGGAGAGCGGGAAGAACTGGGGGAGGCTACGCGGCAAGGGGCCTCGGGGTCGGTGGTGTGGGTGAAGCCTGGGTGCCAGCGGCGGAAGTCGTCGGCGAGGTCGTCGTTGAGCACGCGGGTGCGGACTTGAAGGAGCAGGTGGGCGCCCGCGCCCTGTCAGAGGAGGGCCGTTACCCACCTCACGCCCGCCCAGCACGACCGCATCGCCTTCTACGGCGAGTACTCATCCGATCTCGAAGCCGAGCGACGACGGAACGGTCGGCGGCGGCTCGCCTACCTTCAAGCTGACTGCAGCCTCACGATCCGACGGCGCCAACCGGAAGTAGCGGATCAGCTCCGCAGAAGTGACCTCCGGGAACCCCCGCAGAGCCTCAAGCTCAGCTCAGCATCCGAGAACACTCGCGTGACCATCCGCCAAGCTCAGCACCCAACCCCCGCCCGGGCCTCAAGCGTTGTTTCTTCGGCGATTACTACCGATACCGGGACCCCCAGAAGGCGATTTCCGCCTCCAGGTGTGCCAGCGGCGGCATGGGAGGGCTCAGGGAACTCTGGGGTTATTTCTTAGTGGCGGGGAGCTGACCGCCAACCCTTGACTCGGCCGGAGGCCGCCGGCGGCGGGGGGCAAGACCGCTCCGGTCAGCACTTCCCCGCTGCCTGGTACTGGCCCACGGACTGGTCGAGCGCGTTCGACTCGGCGACCGCCGCGTCCAACGACGGCTGGCCCTGGTCATGTGCCTGGTCGGCGGTCAACTGGCCGCTGTCCCACGCATCCATGATCGCGGTGTGTTGCTTCAGGTCGGTCACGACATTGCTGGCATGGCCGAACATGTCGTTAGCCGCCGTCGCGCGCGCCTTGCACACCTGTGGCGATGCCGTGTTAGACATGCAGCCCGCCGACAGCGGTTGGTAGTTGGCGAGCCCGTCGTCATATTTGCCGGAGGCCAGCGCTCCGGCCGTCAGCGAGGCCCGGCCCATGGTTTTCATCTGCGGCATGTAGCCGTTGCTCGGCTGCATCTGATTCATGAGGCCGGCGTGCACCCTGACCTGGTGCGCCACCTCCTGAGCGTTGGCCAAGGCCTGGTCGGCGGCGGTCAGCGCGGTTTGGCATTGCCGGGTCGCGGCGGCAAGGTTGCTGGTGGTGCCGGACGCCCCCGTGCTACCCCCGGTGAACGACTCCGCCACGAAGAAGACGGGAACGGCCAGCACGACGAGGGCGACGACGAGGACAGCCCACCGGGGAAAACGTCGCCGTGCGGGTCGCGGGCCGCCGTTGCCGGCTACGGGGCGAGGCGTGTCGGGGACGTCTTGGTCCGGACGCTGCTCGGGTAGTTCGACCGGCCCGGCGGGCGGGGTATGGACTGCCGGCGCCGCGGCCTTCACGGGGTTCGGCGGGGCGGCCGCCCGGGCCGAGGCCGCGGGCGGCTCGACCGGCGGCGGAACGGCAGCCGAAATCGGGACCGCGGGGGGCTCGACTGCCGGCACCGGGCTCGGCCGGCCGGCGGGCGGGGTAGGGGCCGCCGGCGGCTCGACCCGCGGGGGGGTGGCCGCCGGCACCGGGTTCGGCGGGGCGGCCGCCGGGGCCGAGGCCACGGGCGGCTCCGCCTTGATCGGGCGCATGCCCGTCAGCGTGTCCGGGGACGAGCCCGCCTGGGTGGGGGTGTCTTGGGTGGCGGCGGCCTGGGTCCGGACGTCTTGGACGGCGCCCCGCTGGGTGGGTGCGGCCGGGGTGCGATGTGGTGTCGGGGTGGCCGCGGGGGTGGGGAGGGCGGCGGCGAGGGCGTCGACGAACTGGCCGCAGCTGTCGAAGCGGTCTTCGGGGTTTTTCTCCAACGCCCGGGCGACCGCGGCGTCGAAGGGGGCCAGCCCGCCCTGGTGCGCCGACAGCGGCGGCGGCCGCTCGACCAGATGCGCCCACAGCAACGCCGCCTCGTTGTCGCGCACGAACGGGACGCTGCCGGTCAGGCACTGGTAGGCCACACAGCCCAACCCGTATACATCGGTGCGGGCATCCACCGGCCGGCTCCCGATCTGCTCGGGCGCGGCGTAGTCCATCGTGGCGATGAACTGACCCTGCGCGGTCACCCCGGACAACGACGTGACCCGCTTCGTCAACCCGAAATCACTCAGGTACACGTGGTCGCGGTGCTGCCCGGCCACCCCCGACACCACCAAAATGTTGCCCGGCTTAACATCACGGTGCACCAACCCGGCCGCGTGCGCGGCGTCGAGCGCCGCGGCCACCTGCCCGACGATCCCCACCGTGTCCACCGGGCTCAACCGGCCCGCCTGACGCAGCCGCTCGGCCAGATCCCCGCCGCCGACCAGCCGCATCGCGATAAACAGCAGCCCTTGATCCTCCCCCGCCTCATACACCGGGATGATGTTGGGATGGTCCAGCGAGGCCGCCAGCCGCGACTCCCGCAAGAACCGGTCCCGAAACTGCGGGCTTTCGCTCAACTCCGGGGCCAACACCTTTAACCCCACCGGCCGGTCCAACCGCAGATCCCGGGCCTTGAACACCACCGCCATCCCGCCCCGACCCAGCAGCGACTCGATCCGATACCCAGCGATCTCCGCACCCGGCGACAACGACGGATAAATACCCTCAGTCATTCGCGCGTTCTCCACCTATCACCGGCCCGACGGGACACGAATGGCTCGCCCGGTTAGCTGGGCGGGGCCTGCTATCAGATGAAGCTAAAACACGATATACGTCGGTTGGGGGGCGGGAGCCCGGAATTGTCATGGTGCGCCGCCCATCACGTCGACGTGGCTGGCGTCGCGCCGCATGGACGACTGCGCCCACGGCGCGTATGTCCGGCTGAGGCTTGAGTCGGCGTCTGCCCGCTGGTCCGGCGAGACCGGCCACGGCCGCAGCATCGGGCGGGACAGCAGGATCCCCTCGCGGGGCCCGGCAGCGGTGTAACCGGCGAGGGCTCCGGCCAAAGCCGGCAGGGCGACCATGAGATGCGCCAGGTCCAAGGCGTCGAGGGCGACAAGGTCGACCCTGCTGACAGCCTCCAGGACACCGCCGGTCCGGTCGCCGAGCAGGGCGGCGACGCCGAACGCATCGCCTGGCCCCAGCCGCGCGGACGGCGCCGAGGTCTCCGACACCGTCGAGTGCAGCACCCGGGCCTGGCCGTCGGTCAGTATATACAGCCTGGCGTCGGTTTCCGCCACGGTCTGACCCGGTTCGAGGTGCACCTCCCGCATCCGGGCGGCCACCTGCGCTAGGTCCTGCTCGCTGAGGGCCTGGAACAGCGGAATCCGGGCCAGCGCCTCAAGGACGTCGATGCCGCCGGGCAGGGCCAGCAGCTGCCCGGTCTGCTCCACCCACAGGTCGGCGTACACGCCGCCGCGGGCGAGCAGTTCCTCGTGCCGGCCGCTTTCCACGATCCGCCCGTCCACCACGACGTGAATGGCGTCGTAGTCGACGACCGAGGTCAGCCGGTGCGTGACCGCGATCGTGGTCCGGCCCTCGCCCGCCTTGCTCACCGCGGCCATCACCGCGCGTTCGGTCCGCGGGTCCAGCGCAGACGTCGCCTCGTCGAGCAGGAGAACCTGCGGGCGGCGCAGAATCGCCCGGGCGATCGCCAACCGCTGGCGCTGACCGCCGGAAAGACGCACCCCGCGTTCCCCCACCTGCGTGTCATAGCCGCGCGGCAGACTCATCACGAAGTCATGGATTCCCGCCGCCCGGGCGGCAGCCTCGATCTCCTCGGCGCTCGCCGACGCCATCCCGACCGCGATGTTCTCCCGCACGCTCACGTCGAACAGGAACGTCTCCTGGAACACCACGCCGAGGTCCTGGCGCAGCGCCGCGACCGATACTGACCGGATGTCGGTGTCGTCGATGAAAATGCCGCCGGCGGTCACGTCGTAGAAGCGCAGGAGCAACTGCAGCAGCGTGGACTTGCCCGCACCCGTCGGTCCGACGAAAGCGACTTTCGACCGCGCCGGAATCCGCACATTGATTCCGGCCAGGGTCGGCTCCCCGTCCTCGTAGCCGAACGCCACGTCGGCGAAGCGGATCTCGCGACGGAGCGGGGCCAGCTCGACCGGACGCGCCGGGTCGGTGACCTCCGGCTCGGCGTCGATGATCTCGTCGAGACGTACCAGCGCGCCGCTGGCGACCTGCAACTGCTGGCCGACCCCGCTGAGCGCGCTGACCGGAGCGATGACCTGTCCGACCTGGATCAGCACCACTACCAACGTGCCCTCGCTGAGGTGGCCGGCCATGACGAGCCAGGCGCCGAAAGCGAGCGCCCCGAGCCGGACCGCGGTCGCCACCGCATTGATCGACAGCGTGAAGAGCCCCCCAAACAGCTGCAGCTTCAACTCGCGGGTGAACAGGCGGTCCGAGGCCTGCCGGAACCTGCTGCGTTCCCGGGACTCCAACCCGAAGGCTCGCACGACCGGGTTGGCTGCGATGTTCTCCGCGGCGACCGAAAGCAGGGCGCCGGTGTGCTCCTGCGCGGCGACGCTGCGCCGCTGCACGCCCCGTCCCATGAACCGGTAGATCAGGCCCACCGCCGCCGCGCCGACGATCACCAGCAGCCCCAGCTGCCAGCTCAGCGTGATCAGCACGCCGGCCGCGGTCAGCAAGGACAGCAGCTGGAACCCTCCGTCGCGCAGCACCTGGGTGAGACCCATCTCATAGATCGTCACGTCGTCGACCAGCCGGGAGAGCAGGTCGCCCTGCTGGTGCTGGGAGAACCAGCCGGGGGAGAGCAGCTGGAGCCGGTTGAACACTTCTCCGCGCAGCCGTCGGATGGTCGCTCCGCTGATGTAGCCGGCGAGGTAGGCCGCGCGCAGCCCGGCCAGCAACGACACCGCGAAGAGCCCGGTGAGCATGAGAAGCAGCCGGGTGACTGCGGCCGAGTCTCCCCGGGGGATGGCGTCATCCAACAGGCGCTGAGTCGCGAACGGAAACACCACGCTGAACGACAGCTGAACCAGCAAGATCACCGATAGTTCGGCCTCCTGACGGAGGTTGGCCCGCACATACCGCCACGACCGCTTGATGAAGCTCGCCGAGCCGGGCGCGCGTTTGGCAAAAAGCGCGGCGCGCCATCGTTCCTCGAGCGCGGCGAACCCGACGCCGTACACGGCTGCCGCGGCCGCGTCCACCCGGCCGGGGACCGCGCTAGACAGCACCCGAAGAAGGGCTGGGCGCCCACCCTGCTCGAGGAGGTAACGCACGAAGGACAGCACCATGACCGAGCGCAGCTCGCCGTCGGCGACGGCCAGCGGAGGCAGCGGCCGGCTGCGCAACTCGGCGTCGGGGCTTTCCACCTCCGCCACCGCCAGCCCGTAGCCCTCAAACAGCACGGCAAGGTCGTCAGCGGCGGGCAACGCGGCGCCGAAGAACAAGGCGAGGGGACGCTCGACGGGCTCCGGTGGTGCCTCGGCCGTCACCACCATCCAGATCTCGCCGGTCTTGGTGTCGACCACTGTCCCTGCGGCGACCAGCTGCCCTGGCCGCTGCGGGTCGGGGAACGGATCGACTAGGCAGATCACGGGCCGGACCCCCCACGGCTCTGAGCCCAATCCGGCGAGGCGTCGTCGCGCCCGGGCGACCGCTGTGACCAGACGCGGGAGCATCCGCTCGCCGGCCGTCCCCGGCCGGTAACGGAAAATCGCCGCTTCCGTCTCCCGCTCCTGAAAGCCGCCGCTGAGGGGGCGGTGACGCATCGCAAGGGGGCCCTCAGCCGGTGTCGGAACAGCGATCTCGTCCCGCTGCTGCGGCAGCGGCGCTGGCAGTTCCGTGGCGTGCCCTGGCTGCGGTCCGCCGGCGGCGCCGATGACTTCTATCTCGGCCTGACCCAAACCGATGACGTCGCCGGGCCGGACGGTCGCCTCGCCGGCGACGGCGACCCCGTTGACGGTCGTGCCGTTGCTGCTGCCCAGGTCGAGCACCGCAAGTCCGGCAGGCGTGACCGTCAGCGACAGGTGTCGGCGGGAGACCAGCGCGTCCTCGACCCGAACGTCTGCCGCGGTCCGCCCGACCTCGACCCGGTCGTCGACGACCAACCGGCGGTTCGACCTGCCGCGTTCCCGTACCTCGACGATGTAGCCCATCTCAACGTCCTCGCCCGTCGAACGTGCCGATTGATCGATCGCTCAGTGGAAGGCCGGTATCGGTGGCTCGAAAGCTGACGCAGCCGCCCATATCCGCGCCCTCAGCAGCACCCTGACATCTCCCGCGCATGCAGGGCAGAGACCCTGAGCGGCCACTCTCTCATCAGAAGGGTGGCGGTTGCGCACCCTTTGGTGGTCCCCCAGCGCTTACCCGGTCAGCCATTCCGGCGCGCCGGAGGGCACCGACTGACGGGACGCAAGGGCTACGCCACGGGACGAAGTGAGGTGGCGCGGGCCGATACCAGCGGCTGCGGGAAAGGAGGGATGGACTTGGTCGGGCGGGATGCCGGCACACGGGTAAGCGGCTCCGGGATACCCATCGGTTCGGACTGGGCGGCCCGGCCATAAAACCACAGCATGATGGACCAGACGTAGGTCCGGCCCAGGAGAAGGATGGCCGTGACCAGCAGTAGCCAAAGCATTCCGCACCTCGGTTTCCCGTCATTGTTATCTTGGTCGGTCGCCACGATGGCACCGCTGCGGCGACTGCCGGTCAGTAAGAGAGGGACTCAGTCCGCAGCATTCACCATGTGGTCGTAATCAGGTCCGTGGAGCTGAGCAGTAGCACGAAGTCGAGCAGGTCGTCGCAGGTCAGCGGCAGCCCGGTCTTGGGCTCCTGCGCCTCCGCCGGCGGCTGGCAATACGCGGCGGGTGTCGCCACAGCAGACAGAACGAAGATGAAGTCGAGCAGGTCGTCGGTGGTCAAAGCGGGGCCAGTCACCGGCGCGAGCGCCTCTTTCGGCAGCTCCGCCTGGTGACACCGCACCCCCGCCATGAAGAGCGCCGCAACGACGTCGTCCTGAGCCGGTTTGCACACTGACTGCCGGCAAACGGCGCACCGGAAGGTGTAGTGCGAGCGGTCCCGCACATTGCAGTAGACAACGAGAGTGATGTCGCTGCTTGACATGTCCACATCGCCACATGATGGGCACCGCACCCGAATCAGCTTCATCGTTGGCCCCTTTGCCCCGACAACCGCATTACCGATGTCTGAAGTGTGAGACCGGTCTGGTAGGCGTTTCCAGCGGCTCTAAGGGTGGCCGCGCAGCTCTCAGGTGGCGAGTTACGCCACCTAGTGGTTCCCGACGAGCGGTCGCCGGGAAGCCGCGCCGGCAATGTGGCCGGATCGCCGGGGCCGGCCGTCGACGGGCTGCTCGATCCGAACACCGGCCGCCGTCGGGAGGCGGTCAGATCCCAAAGGCGCCGGGCACGCCCGGGCAGCGTGGCCGACAACTCGTCGAGCCCGTGTCCAGCCAGCCAGGGATCCCTCTTGCCGGGCAGGCGAGGCGGGATCGGGCACCGGTCCACCCGACGCGAAGTTAGGGGCACCACCCAATACGCGGTCGCCCGATCCATACGGCGGGGTTCCTTCATGGACGAATGGCCCAAAAAGCGCGCCTGCTTACTTACCCGGTGCCAGGATCAGGACGATCCGGCCTCGTACCTTGATCGAAGGCGGCCGGACACCTCGGGGAGGAGCCGTGATGGCACGGGGACGCCGCAATCTGGGTGTTGGAATCCGTCCCGAGCGAGGACCCGTCCGGGCACCGGTCGACCGGGAGATCGGACCGACAGGACGTTCGGACCGGATGTCGGGGCCACGGTGCGCTCCGACGGCAAGAGGCCGACACCCCGGTGCGCGGACCAGCCTTCGCGCTGGAGCAAACCCGCCGATACGGGACAGCCCGCTGGTGAAGGATCGCCACCGTGGCAGGCATCTAGCACTCACGCTCGGTCGTCCATCTCGGCAGGGGACATGCCCCCAGCACCGGAACTAGCCGGGGAGCTGGCTATGGACACCACAACCCCACCGACTATCCAGGACGACTACCTCATGTACCGGGACGGCGACGGGCGGCAGCAAATCGTCAACCTGTCGTCCGGGCAGCCCAAGCTCACGGTCGGCCGAAGCGCCAACAGCGACATCGTGCTCGGGTGGGACCAGGAGGTGTCGCGGCTGCACGCCCAGCTGGAGAAGATCGCCGCTGACTGGGTGCTCGTCGATGATGGCATCTCTCGCAACGGCACATTCGTGAACGGTAAACGATTGTCGGGGCGCCGGCGACTAAGCGATGGCGACACCGTGCTCATCGGGTCGACATCTTTGACCTACAAGTGTGGCCGAGCCACGGCCTCCAAACCGACCCGGATTGCTGAAGCGTTCGCAGCGCCGCCGTCATTGTCGGAAACTCAACGGAGCGTCCTCAACGCCCTGTGCCGCCCACAGAAACTGGCGGGGCCTTACGCCGCCCCCGCCAGCAACCAGCAGATCGCTGACGAGCTCTACCTTAGCGTGGACGCCGTAAAGACACACCTGCGGACGCTTTTCCACAAGTTCCGGGTGGAGGACCTCCCCCAGAACCAGAAGCGGGCCAAGCTCGTCGAGCGAGCGTTTCAGCTCGGGCTGGTATCTGAACGTTCTCTCTGATTGGCGTCTGGACGCGACCGTTTTCCCGGTTCGGCGCCGTCCGCCGTCCCACCCGTCACCCGTGCGTTTGGCGTCTAACCAGGCGCCTAACGCACGGGTGAGAGACGGAATACTCGATCAGGTAGGATGTCCGCTCAACTACTGCAGTCAACCCGCCTGGTCCGGCCGTTCTTGTCAGTGATCTCGACGTAGGACTGGGAGTTCTCGGTCACCGTCCGCACGGATACGGCATCCGACACGTCCAGCTGGCAGACGCGGCCGTTGACGGTGACGACAACTTTTCCGGAGCTAACGCCGCCCACCACGCTCGATGAGCTGCTGCTACTGATGTGCACCTGAGGAGACATCGGTCCACTTTCTGGAGGAATGATATTTACTGGCGGAATGAAACTTACCGGCGGTGTGAGGGTCTCTGATGTGACCGAAGACGCTTCGGTCGACGAGGACCGGCTGCCTGCTGAGCAGGCTGCTACCAACGTGAGCGAGGCAGCCGCCGCGGCTAGGCAGACCTTGCTGACTGGGCTCGTCATGGCCAGCACCTCCAGTGCCGACGCAACCGAAGAGAACGTCCGGGCGGTACCTCGTCACCACGTTGCCCTGATCTCTGTAAACGGTCAGCAGTAGCCCTCGGCTCGAATTCTTCCATGGGTGTACCTCCGGTAGGGCCGAAACCGACCTGCAGGCAGAGGTCGTGGGCCACTTCAGCGGTGAGAAGCGCGACCACGGCGATGCCGGCGGCACAGGCCAGCCTTGCAATCGTCCGCAGCAGTGCGCGCAGATCGTTCAGTAATCGGCCGAGTGCCCGGGGTAGCCGGGGTGAGGAACCCCAGTGATCGACGCAGCGGGAGGATTCGTACAGTGGTGCGACGACGTCGACGGTTGCTTCCCGCAATATAAGCATCCTCGTAACACCTCTTCTCCGTCGAGACCCGAACCGATACCTGTCAAGGGGAAAGATCACCGGGATTCGGCCGGACGGGCCGTCGCTTGAGCCAGCAGTCCGGAAGCCCGGGGATAGCGATACAGAGTGAACGCAGGATGCCCCCTCGCGGGCGGCAAGAGGGGGCATCCCAGGGGATCTCCTACCAGCCGAAGTTGACGTTCTGGGCGTTCTGGGTGGCGTTCACGGTGCCGCCGACGTTGAAGATGCTCTGGGTCTGCGTGATGTTCTGGCGAACAGCAGGGAACGGAAATGGGGAGAACATACTCTTACTCCTTCTACCGAAGAGATGGTCCGTGGCGGACCGGTTGACACCACCTAGAGTCGTGAGCGGCGTCGTATCTCGCTAGTAAGCCTTGGGGTTTGGAGAGCCTCTTCGAGGTGTCCCGTCTCGCCACCTAAGGTGCCTGCCACACACCGACTGCTTGCGGTATTCCGAGGTGCGCAGTCCGGACGGGTCGTAGGCCGCTGGACTCGACGGGAGAGTAGGTGCGCGGGACCGATCTTTCCGGCCGAGAAAGCAACGTATGGCGGGGACGTGGCTGGACTGGTGAGTGAGTGTGTTGGGGTCGGGGAGTGCGCACTCGCTGGCTGTTTCCAAAGCCGAGCTTTGACACCTGCGTGGCTTCCCCTAGATCACGTCGACCGAGCGGCACCCACCGATGCCGCTGCTGTACCTGCGTGACCGTGACGTCCCTGACGACGCCATCATCATGATGAGGGTGCTGGCTTCAACGTTGTTGAGCACCAGCAAGCTGCGGGTCCGACGCCGCCCGAGCCCACCCCACCCTCGGAGTCGAGGGCGTGTCCGTCTTCGCCTCCCTGCCCCCCGAAACCCTCACGCCGGCCGTCGTGACAACCCGCACATCAGGGCACGCCCGCTCATCCGGTGGACGACTGCCGGCGCGCTCCGTGGCCGCCGGATTCCCCCTGCCCCCGACCGGGAGCGGGAGGCAGACGTGATCGCACCACTCGTGATCGACGTCGACTTCAACCTCGTCCCCGACGGGGTACACACCATCACCACCCTCAACAGCGCCTCCGACCCTGCCCGCGTTGAGTCGGCGAGCGGGTGATAGCCACGGACGGCGACGACACCTTATTGGGCGGTCGTCACCGACGTCGACCGCGACACCCGCGCCCTAATCGGTGTACTGCGACCAACCGTCGACCGCCACGAGACGGGACCGGCCGAGCCGGATGGCGTGAGGTCGCTGTTGGGGTCTCGGTGGTAGCGGCAGGGAAGGCGACGGTTGCAAGGGGGCGCAGCAGCTCAGCCCCAGAAGGCGCCGGTCGTGTTGTGTTCGATCTCGGCGAGTAGCACGTCGACGTCGGGGTCGCTGGGGTGTCCGGGTAGAGGTGCCAGCGGGCGGGGCGGTCCTGCAGTACAGGGTCCAGGTTGCTGCGCTGGCGTTCCAGCGCGGTTGAGCGACGGGGTGACGTCCACTCCGGGTCGTTTTCGGGCGACGCGGTCTCGCCCCCGCTTCCGCTCATCGGCCGAGCCGAGGTTCAGCAGTCGTCCGGGTGGCGCCGACGGCCGGCCGGAGAGGCCTCGTGGTCCACACAACCGAGCATCGTCGCTCTCCCTCTCTTCGCACTCTCGAACCGGACACCCGTCCAGGAGCGCCACCCAGTGGCGCCTCCCAACAGCGCGACAGGACACGGCGCACGCAACCCTCAGCGACGGTGTCGGTGGGATGCGAAGATGCCCCCCCGGAGCGGTTCACGGGGGGGCATCTTCATGTCTACAAAAGCAAATCCTTAGCCAGCCAGCTGACCGGCGTTCTGGGTGGCGTTCACGGTGCCGCCGACGTTGAAAATGTTCAGGGTCTGGCTGATGTCCTGGTTGACGCCACCATCATAAAGCGGGTAGAACCGGTGGTGGTGGTGCCGATGGCCCCGACCGTAGTAGCGCCCGTAGTACATTTCCGACTCCTCTAGTCGAAGAAGTTGGTCCGTAGTGGACCGGCTGTCACCACATAGATTGGCGCCCCCCGCCATTCCTCACTAGTGAGCCATGGGGGCTTGGACAGCTCTTCCAGGTGTGACGTTTTGCCACCCAAGGTGGGGTCGCCTCATCTCCCTCGATGACCGCCATTAGAACCGCCGCCCGGCCGCGGACCCACGCGCTGCTGGCTGGTGACGGGCGCTCCGCCCGGGCCATCGGCCGATGGGCGGCGAGCTCGTCGTGGCCCAAGAGGATCGGAGCGTTCCGCGGAGAGGGCCCAGTACTCCCGAAGGTGACCCCAGCCGCATGAGGCCACCCTCACGGCACTCGGGTTGCGACCCGCGTTCCTGACTTCGACCCCCGGCTACCGAGGGGTCGGTGCGTCCGCTCTCGCGATGCCCGGAGAGTGCCGCTTTTGCGATTGAGTAGATGGCCCGAAATCTTCGGCGGTAGATGGCCGAGATGGGGTCGGTTGATCTGCACGGTTCGTGGGTTCATGGCCGCCGGTTTCGGCGGCGGCGCCAGCGTCGGAGTTCGGCGTCCGCTGTGCTGTCGGCCTGCTCGGCGTAGCGGAGCGTGGACTGGAT
>JADGOX010000213.1 GCA_017882745.1 Mycobacteriaceae bacterium
CGGCAACGGCAGCGGCGTCCGGGCAACCGAAGGTGAACGACACCACGGGCACGGCGTGCGCGGTGAGCCAGGCCAGCTTCGCCGGGTACTGGTCGTCGTCGTACCGGGGCTCGCCACGCTGCACGCCGAAACGGTCCGCCCAGGCGTCCAGGGCAGCCAGGTGGTCGGTGAGGTCAACCGCGGACTCCGCGGTGGGCATGAACAGGTTGACCCCAAAGGGCAGTTCGGTCCCCGCGGCGTCGACCTCAGCAGCCAAGCCGTCCACCGTCAGCAGTGCACCGCCGAGCAGACCCAGTCCCCCGGCTCCGCTGACGGCGCGCACCAACTCGGGAGTGGAAGGACCACCGGCCATGGGTGCAGCAATGACGGGCACCGCGAGACCATCGAGCACCGCACTCACTTCTTGGTCTTCTCCCCGCTCGAGGAGGCGGAGTCCGAGGACAAGGCCGCGACGAAGGCCTCCTGGGGCACCTCCACCCTGCCGACGGTCTTCATCCGCTTCTTGCCCTCCTTCTGCTTCTCCAGCAGCTTGCGCTTGCGGCTGATGTCACCGCCGTAGCACTTGGCGAGAACGTCCTTGCGGATGGCGCGGATGTTCTCCCGGGAGATGATCTTCGAGCCGATCGCTGCCTGGATGGGTACCTCGAACTGCTGGCGTGGAATGAGCTCCCGCAGCTTGCTGGTCATCCGGTTGCCGTAGGCGAAAGCGTTGTCCCTGTGCACGATGGCGGAGAAGGCGTCGACCGCTTCACCCTGCAACAGAATGTCCACCTTGACCAGATCGGCCGCCTGCTCACCCGACTCCTCGTAGTCGAGGCTGGCGTAGCCCTTGGTTCGGGACTTCAGTGCGTCGAAGAAGTCGAACATGATCTCGCCCATCGGCATGGTGTAGCGCAGCTCCACCCTGCTCTCGGACAGGTAGTCCATCCCGCCGAGCTCACCGCGCCGGTGCTGGCACAGCTCCATGATCGTGCCGATGTACTCCGTGGGCGCGATGACCGTGCACTTCACCATCGGCTCGAACACCTCGCGGACCTTGCCCTCGGGCCAGTAGGACGGGTTGACCACCTGGTGCTCGGCGCCGTCCTCCAGGACCAGGCGGTAGACGACGTTGGGCGCGGTGGAGATCAGCTCCAGGTTGAACTCCCGCTCCAGTCGGTCCCGGGTGATCTCCATGTGCAGCAGCCCGAGGAACCCACAGCGAAAGCCGAAGCCCAGTGCCACTGAGGTTTCCGGCTCATACGTCAGTGCGGCGTCGTTGAGCTGCAGCTTGTCCAGTGCGTCCCGGAGCACCGGGTAGTCCGAGCCGTCCATCGGGTAGAGGCCCGAGTAGACCATCGGCTTGGGGTCGCGGTAGCCGACCAGTGGTTCGGTGGCTCCGTTGCGCGTGGTGGTCACCGTGTCCCCCACTCGCGACAGGCGGACGTCCTTGACGCCGGTGATGAGGTATCCCACCTCACCGACTCCCAGACCGACACACGCCTTGGGCTCGGGGGAAATGATGCCGACCTCGAGCGCCTCGTGGGTGCTGCCGGTTGACATCATGGTGATCTTCTCGCGAGGAGTGATACGCCCGTCTACTACCCGGACATAGGTGACGACGCCGCGGTAGGCGTCGTAGACGGAGTCGAAGATCATGGCGCGAGCCGGTCCGTCCGGGTTGCCCACCGGAGCGGGAACCAGACGCACCACCTCGTCGAGCAGCTCACGCACCCCTGCGCCGGTCTTGCCGGAGACCCGCAACACCGAATCGGCGTCACAACCGATGATGTGGGCAATCTCCTGGGCGTAGCGGTCCGGGTCGGCCGCCGGCAGGTCGATCTTGTTGAGCACCGGGATGATGGTGAGGTTCTTGTCCATCGCGAGGTAGAGGTTCGCGAGCGTCTGCGCCTCGATGCCCTGCGCCGCGTCGACGAGCAGCACCGCACCCTCGCAGGCTTCCAGCGCCCGGCTCACCTCATAGGTGAAGTCGACGTGGCCGGGAGTGTCGATGAGGTGCAGCACGTATTCGGTCTCGGGGCCGTCGACACCGGGCGCGACCCACGGCAGCCGCACGTTCTGGGCCTTGATGGTGATCCCGCGCTCACGCTCGATGTCCATCCGGTCGAGGTACTGCGCTCGCATCGCCCGCGGGTCAACCACACCGGTGAGCTGCAGAATACGGTCGGCCAGGGTCGATTTCCCGTGGTCGATGTGCGCAATGATGCTGAAGTTGCGGATGCGCTCGGGCGGAGTGAACGTCGCGTCGGCGAAGCTGGAAATGGGACACTCCCTGGTCAAGGTGGTGGCGGCTTGACTCCATGGTCCCATGCTGGCGCCAGACCCCGCGCCTGCGAGCACCGCGGCCCCCGCAACAGGACGTATCGTCCTTCGCCGTGGCAAGTATCTGGAACAGCGCGGGACGCCAGGTCGGCAAGCTCTTGCTACGGGAGCTGCGTCGGCTGCAGAGCGGCACGCAGCCCGGCGGTCGCGCCGCTCGCCCGTTTCCCCCACGTCCCGTCTCCTCCCGGGCGGTGCCGAGTTCTGGGCGCGCGCGCCACGTCGACTACTCGCCGTCGCTGGACGGCAAGGCGGACCCCGGCGAGGTGGTGTGGACCTGGGTCACCTTCGAGGAAGACCCTGGGCAGGGCAAAGACCGCCCCGTACTCGTCGTCGGCCGAGAAGGCACCGACATCCTGCTGGGTCTGATGCTGTCCAGTCAGAGCAAGCGTGAGGGGCAGCGCGAGTGGATGGCGCTGGGTATCGGCGAGTGGGACGGTGAGCGTCGCCCGAGCTGGGTCCGCATGGACCGGGTGCTTGACGTTCCCGAGGAGGGCATCCGCCGGGAGGGCGCGATCATGGACCGTGATCGTTTCGACCGGGTCGCTGCCCGGCTGCGCGACGAGCACGGCTGGGACTGACCCATGGTGGCGCCTGGCCGAAGATAGACTGGGCGAGACTCGAACCGGGTGCCCGCCACCACCGAGATGAGATGAGCACGAACATGACTGGACCAGCCGCACCAGGCACCTTGAGCCTCAGCCTCACTCCACCGGCGGCGGTGCCGGTGGTGGAGCAGGAACAGGCCGAAGGCATGATGCCCATCGAGCCTGCCCGTATGACCGAGCTGAACAAGATGTCGACGGCCTACATCGCCGACCTCGAGAACCTCACCCCGAACAGTCCCGAGCTGGCGGCCAAGGTGGACGAGATCAGCCGCGTCGGCGCCGAGGAGCTCATGGCCTCGGCCAACGTGTCGAACCGGATGCTCGAGCGTCCGGCCTCCGCACTCGCCGGAACCTCCGGCAAGGCCGATGCCGGCCCCCAGGCCAAGGTGGGCAAGACCCTCGCCGACCTCCGTCGCTGCGTCGAGGACCTCACGCCGAACCAGGCTCAGCTCACACCTGCCAAGAGGTTCCTCGGCTTCCTCCCGGGCGGCAAGACAATCGACAAGTACTTCGATCGCTACCGGTCGGCGCAGTCGCAGCTCGACGCCATCACCAAGGCCCTTGCCTCGGGTCAGGACGAGCTTCGCAAGGACAACGCCGCCATCGAGCAGGAACGCGCGAACCTGTGGAAGCTGATGGGCGAGCTCACCGAGTACGCGGTGCTGATGACGCAGCTGGACGAGGCGGTAGGCACGCGCGCCGACCAGCTGGAGTCGAGCGACCCCTCGAAGGCCACGGCGTTCAAGTCGGAGGTTCAGTTCGCCGTGGTGCAGCGGCACCAGGACATCCTCACCCAGCTGGCCGTCGCCGCGCAGGGGTACCTGGCGATGGACATGGTCAAGAAGAACAACATCGAGCTGATCAAGGGCGTGGAACGCGCCCGCACCACCACGCTCTCTGCGCTACGGACTGCGGTCATCGTGGCCGAGGCGCTGACCAACCAGCGCCTGGTGCTCTCCCAGATCACCGCCCTGAACACCGTGACCAGCAACGTCATTGCCAACAACGCGGCGATGCTGAAGCAGAACTCGGCCGACATTCAGCAGCAGGCAGCGTCGTCCACCATCGATATTGCCAAGTTGCAGCAGGCCTTCGACGACGTGTTCGCCACCATGGATGCCGTGGACACCTTCAGAGCAGAAGCGGTGAACAACATGCAGCAGACGGTGACCGCACTGGAGGGCCAGCTCGTCAAGGCGCGGCCGTACCTGGAGCGTGCCAGCGCACCTGGGCCGAGGTGATCCGCAGCTGATGTGGAACTCGCTGTTCGGTCGTGACCCCGACCGAGCCCCGGCCCCCGAGTCGAGCACTCCTCCACCGCCGGCCGAGCCCTTTGCCGACCGGATGCTCGCCAGGATGCTGGAGACCAGCTGGACGGCGCGCCGTGCGGGCGCTCGGCTCCCGGTGGCCGCGCTTCCCCATCTGGGGTTGATCGAGGACCTGGCAATTCCGCTGTTGCAGCACCTGCGCACCAGCCCGCCCTCGGTGGACGAGGAGATCGCTGTGGAGGGCATCGTCACCGACTACCTTCCCACCACGATCAACGCCTACCTGTCCATGAACCACCAGTTCGCCCACCAGGTGCGTCCCGACGGACGTACCCCGGGCGACGACCTGCTCGATCAGCTGCAGACGCTGGAGCACGCAATCGCCGACCTCACCCAGGCTGTGTACGCCCACGATGCGCAGCAGCTCGCGGTGCAGGGCCGATTCTTGAGCACCAAGTTCGACCGCTCGGACCTGGACTTGTAGACAGAGAGGGAGCACATGGCGCCAGTGAAGTTGATCCGCGGGAGCAACACGTCCCTCAGCCAGCTCGTCCCCACGCTCGGCACAGTGGTGGTCGGCTTCGGCTGGCACGTGGTGGAGAGCAATGGTCCCGCAGTGGAACTGGTCCCCTCCGCCATCATGTGCGGGGACTCCGGACAAGCGCTCTCCGACGAGCATCTGGTGTTCTTCAATCAGCTGGTGTCGCCGGACGGTGCGGTGCAGTACGTGGAGACCGATGAGGAGCAGATCGAGGTCGACCTCAGCGCGGTGCCCTCCTCGGTCGCCAAGATCGTGTTCGTGGTCTACGCCGACCCCGATCTGCGCCAGCCCGGCAACTTCGGGGCGGTGCGGCGGGCGTACGTCCGAGTCACCGACCGCAGCGGCACGGAGCTTGTCCGCTACGACATCGAGGAGAACTCGGGCCTCGACAGCATCACGGCGATGGTGTTCGCAGAGCTGTACCGGCACAGCGGCGCCTGGAAGATGCGCGCCATCGGCCAGGGGTACTCCACCGGGCTCAAGGGCGTGGCGGACGACTTCGGGGTCCGGATCTGACGTGGCGTTGGACAGAACTGCCCCTCGGCCGGACCTGAACTACCTTCGGCGACGCCCCAAGCGCGGTGAACCAGCGGTTCTGCCGAGGAGCAACGCCACCGCCGGTGCACTGTCTCTCTCGCTCGGTCGTCCGGCCCAGCAGTCTCCGGCCGAGCAACCACTGGGGCAACGGCAGCCGAGGAGCTCACAGCGCCGGTCGCCGGTCGCAAGGGTGACCCCGCGCACCATTCTCACCGTCGACTATCCCGTGGTGACCTTGGACCGGCGCCAGTCTGCGATCGGTTCCCTCGTCGTCGACCTTGCTCCGGCGGGGACGCTGAGCTGCGTGTGGGAGCTCACCGACGGCACCTCGGGCATCGTGTCCGACGCAGTGGCCGGCCCGAACGGGGTCAGGACGAGCCCGATGTTCGGTCGGCGCCCCCTGGTCGAGCTCCGCAAGGGACAGATCCTCGTCGGGCTACGGCACGTCGCGGAACTCCGGCGGCTCCTGATCGTGACCGCCGGACATCCCGCGGACGGGTCCCCCGCGACCACGGTGCTCTCCCTGTACAAGGGCGCGACGATCGAATCGGCACACAAGTCCGCCGAACCCTGTATCTCCTCTCTCGCTGTGTACCAGGTCGACGGCGAGTTGGTCGTGCGCAGGGAGGGCTTCGGCTTCCCTGACGTGCGGGCGGCCGCGGAGGCATACGGCTTTGCCGCCACCTGGATGCCGCCCCCTACAGTCCGCTGACGATCTTCGCCCCGAGGGTGACCGCCAGCACGACGGCGACGACGAGAAACACCCGGCGGACGAACACCGACCCGAGCCGAATGGCCAGGCGCGCACCGATCGAGGCACCCGCCAGGTTGCCCACCGCCATGCACGCTCCCACTCCCCACACCACCAGCCCGTGCGGCGCGAAGTACGCCAGCGCACCCAAGTTGGTGGCGACGTTGGCGAGCTTGGCGGTAGCCGAAGCAGCCAAGAAGGCGTAGCCGATCCACCCGACGAGGACGAACACCAGGAACGAGCCCGTGCCCGGCCCGGCCATTCCGTCATAGACCCCGATGACCGCTCCGGCCGCCGCCATCGCGGCAAGCCGCTCACGTCGGGCGAACCGCTGGTTCTCGTGCACACCGAGATGGGGGCGGGCGAAGGTGTAGACGCCCACCACGATGATCGCGATCAGCACCACGATGTTGAGCACCATCGCTGGTAGCGCGTCCGCGAAGGCAGCACCGCCCACGGATCCGAGCGCCGCGGCCAGTGCCATCACGCCCGCGGCTCGCCAGTCCACCGGGGTGCGCCGGGCGTAGGTGACAGTTGCCGCGGTAGTGCCCACCACGGATGCGACCTTGTTGGTGGCCACCGCCATCACGGCGGGCCCAGGCAGCAGCAGGAGCAGAACGGGTAGTTGGATCAAGCCGCCACCACCGACGACGGCATCGACCGTGCCGGCGACGAAGGCCGCCACGACCAGGAGCACCAATGTGGCGGCGCTGATCTCGGCGAATCCGGGCCAACCCAGCGCACTTGTCACGGGTCCGCACGCTATCTGGCGACCCGCAGTTTGAGGATCCGGGTACAACGCTGATAACCTTCGTGGTCGGCGCCGGTAGTCCAGGCGCAGGACTTTTCCCCAACTCGAGTGATCAGAGGGCGTACGCGTGGCCAACATCAAGTCTCAGGTGAAGCGGATCCGCACGAACGAGCGTCACCGACTGCGTAACCAGTCGGTGAGGTCCGCTCTGCGTACCGCCATCCGCAGCTTCCGCGACGCCGCGGCCAGCGGCGACAAGGACAAGGCGGCCGAGCTGCTCACCGCTGCCTCCCGCAAGCTCGACAAGGCGGCAGGCAAGGGCGTCATTCACGCCAACCAGGCAGCCAACAAGAAGTCGGCGATGGCGACGCAGGTCAACAAGCTCTGAGCTTCACCCCCGTTCGGCGCCACCGCCCAGGCTTTCTCGCCTGGGCGGTTTGCTGTGCCCTGAGCTTCTTGGTGACGCCACTCAGCGGTGTAGGTCAATGACGCCGAGCACCGCTCGCTCCACCGCGTAGTCGGCATCGGAGGCGGCGCCCTTCACATCGGCGTTCAAGCGGGCGACCACCTGCATCGCCTCACCGAGTGCTTGCGGAGACCACCCCCGTGACTGGGGAATTGCCTTCTTGACCTTCCACGGAGGCATCTTCAGCTGACCGGACAGCCGGTACGGATCGCCGCCGCCGGCCGCACTCACCCGGGCGATCGTCCGAACTGCATCGGCGAGGGCGTCGGCGAGCAGCACGTGGGGCACCCCGAGTTGCGTCGCCCACCGCAGCGCTTCGAGCGCCGCTGCACGATTTCCGGCCACCGCCTTCTCCGCCACGTCGAAGCCCGTGACCTCGGCGCGCCCTCGGTGGTACCGATGCACAGCCGCGGCATCGATCTGCCCAGGGGTGTCGGTTACCAGCTGGGAGCATGCCGCAGACAGCTCTCGCAGATCCGAACCGACAGAGTCGAGCAACGCGGCGACGGCATCGGAGCTCGGTCGAGCCCCCGCCGTCCCGAGCTCGGTCCTCACGAACTCGGCCAACTCCGCCGGGCGGGTGATCTTGGCGCAGGTGTGCACCTGTGCACCGGCCTTGCGCAGCGCGTCGGCCACAGCCTTGCCGCGCACCCCGCCCGCGTGGACGACGACCAGCACGACCGACTCAGGCAGATCAACGGCTGCACTGGTGATGAGCGCGGCCGCGTCCTTGCCCGCCTCATGTGCCGCCTCCAGCACGAGTACCCGCGCTTCGGCGAACAAGGACGGACTGAGCATCTCGGCGAGCTCTGGACCCGACACAGCGCCCGCACGAACCTTCTGCACCTCGGCGCCAGGATCCGCCAAGCGCGCCTGGGCGACGATCTCGGCGACAGCACGGTCGGCGAGCAGCTCCTCCTCGCCGAGTACAAGGTGCAGGAACTGCCGTTGCGGTGCCGAAGCCATGTGCAGGATCGTCCCACGGCGCCCCGACACACTGCTCTGCAGTGGTGGGCTGGAAGGCGAATCGGTCAAAGGTGCGCGTCACTCAGGGGGCAGGTGACGGATCACCCCGCGTAACGAGCGATGGACCGTCCTTTCCGGGAACCACCGCGATGTCACCTCGTTGGTCGGTCCGAACCACCGTCACGCCTTGGGCGGTGAGGTGCCCGAGAACCCCGGCATTGGGATGGCCGTAGGTGTTGCCCGCCCCCACACTGACCAGCGCCACACGTGGACGCACCGCATCGAGGAACCCCGGAACCGAGAAGCGTGATCCGTGGTGCGGCATCTTGAGCACGTCGGCATGCAGATCGACACCGGAGTACAACAGCTCGGCCTGGGCGCTGAGCTCCACGTCACCCGTGAGCAGCACTCTCCCCGCCGTGGTCTGGGCCGCCATCACCACTGAGTAGTCGTTGAGCTCGGTGCCCACGTCACCCGTCAACACGCTTGGTACCCGTCGCAGCGGAGCAAGAACCTCCATCCGCAGCTGTGGCCACTGTAAGGACCGACCGGTCGACAGCTGCACCAGCGGCACGCCGTGCCTGGATGCCACCGCCTGCACGCGCGCGAGGGTGTCCAGCGGCAGGTGCAGCGGACCGAGCGCCACCGCACCGACGCTGCGCCCAGCCAAGACGCCCTCCAGCCCATCAACGTGGTCGGCGTGCAGATGCGTGAGCACCACCAGGGGAACCTCTTTCACACCGAGCCGGTCGAGACATCCCGCCACCGCGCGCGGATCGGGGCCGGTGTCCACCACGATCGCCCGATGCTCTCCCGCCGACAGCGCCAGGGCATCACCCTGTCCGACGTCACAGGCCACCATCGCCCAGCTCGTAGCCGGCCACCCCGGGGTGATGACGCGGGTGGGCACCCACACCACGCCGGCACCGACGACAGCAGCAAGTGTCAACGCGCGCAGGGTCGTGCTGCGCGCGAGCACCAGGACGAGGACCGTCACCACGGCCATTCCGAGGGCGCCGGCCACTCCGCCGGGAACGACGACAGCTGCCGAGGGCACCGCGGCGCACCTGTGGGCAACCTCCACCAGCCACCAGACCATCGGTCCGGCCAGCCGCACCACCAGCTCCCCCGCAGGACCCCACACCGGCAACAGCACGGTGGCCAGCACCCCCAGGACCGTGGCGACACCTACCGCTGGTGCCGCAAGCATGTTGGCGAGCACGGCAACAAGGCTGAGCTGAGATGACAGTCCGGCAATGATGGGAGCCGTCACGACGTGGGCTGCCACCGGCACGGCCAACAACTCGGCAACACCCGCCGGAACCCCACGCGAGCGCATCGCCGCCACCCAGCCGGGCGCCAGCAGCACCAAGCCCGCGGTGGCCAGCACCGAGAGCGCGAAGCCGGCGTCGACGGCAAGCCTCGGGGACCACATCAGCAGCACGAGCACGGCGCCGCTCAGCGCCGGAACCGCCTGCCTGCGGCGTCCGGTGACCAAGGCGAGCAGCGCGATCGCGCCCATCAGCGCCGCCCTCAGCACGCTCGGCGAGGGCCGAGCCAGGATGACGAAGCCAAGCAGCGCCACCCCGGCAAGTACGGCGCACGTGCGCGGACCGGCCCCAGCCAGCTGCGCCAACAGCAGCACCGCGCCGCACACGATGGTGATGTTGGTCCCGGACACCGCAGTCAAGTGCGTGAGCCCCGCGGTCCGGAAGTCCTCGATCATCCCTTCGGACACACCGGAGGTATCCCCCACGATCAATCCGGGTAGCAACCCACCCGGCTCCTCCGACA
>JADGOX010000214.1 GCA_017882745.1 Mycobacteriaceae bacterium
ACTATGTAGGCACCGAAGCCCACGTCGACGCTGCTCTGGCCCGCCAAGGAGATCACCGAGACCAGAAGAGCAAGGAAACCGCTGACCGTGAGGACGGCTGCGACCTGGTTGTAGCTCCCGGCTTTCGGCACGCTGCCCAACCCAGCAAGCAGACCACCGACGAGCAAGAGCACCAGCATGTAGGCGGGGAGACCCCCAACCTCATAGAAGCTCGCGGAGCTGCCCGAAGGCGCTCCCCTACTGGCAAGCGGCGCGAAACCCAGCAGTAGCGTCAGCACCCCGAGCGCTGCGGCGACCAGACCGAGAATCCGGCCAAGTGGGCTGTCGGAGGCTGCCGTGTCCGGCTGACCCGAGCGCATATTCGTCATCACATCTCCACTGTTGGGCGGTACTTGCTCGTCACAACGCTATCCGATTCCGGTCCGGCGCCTTGCTCAGACGCCGCTGGGCCGGTCCCCCCGCGGGACCGGCCCAGCGGCAGCTGTCTCAGCGCATCACAGCGAGCGCATGATCTCCCGCATCAGTTCCGCGGTGGCGGACGGCGTCTTGCCGACCTTGACACCCGCGGCCTCGAGAGCGTCCTGCTTGGCCTGCGCCGTACCCGAGGATCCGGAGACGATGGCGCCCGCGTGGCCCATGGTCTTGCCCTCAGGCGCGGTGAAACCGGCCACGTAGCCGACCACGGGCTTGGTGATGTGCTCCTTGATGTAGTCCGCGGCCCGCTCCTCGGCGTCGCCACCGATCTCACCAATCATCACGATCGCCGCAGTGTCGGGGTCGTCCTCGAACGCCTGCAGGCAGTCGATGTGGGTGGTGCCGATGACGGGGTCGCCACCGATGCCGACGGCGGTGGAGAAGCCGAAGTCGCGGAGCTCGTAGATCATCTGGTAGGTCAGCGTGCCCGACTTGCTGACCAGTCCCACCTTGCCGGGACCCGTGATGTCGGCCGGGATGATTCCGGCGTTGGACGCGCCGGGGCTGATCAGTCCCGGACAGTTGGGGCCGAGGATCCGGGTCTTCTGACCCTTCTCGACGTTGTAGGCCCAAAAGCTGGCCGAGTCATGCACTGGGATGCCCTCGGTGATGACCACCGCGAGCCCGATCTCTGCGTCGATGGCCTCGATGACGGCCGCCTTGGCGAACGCCGGGGGCACGAAGATGACGCTGACGTCGGCGCCGGTCTCCTTCATCGCCTCGGCGACGGTGGCGAAGACGGGGATGCCGTCAACGTCCGCGCCGGCCTTGCGCGGGTTGACGCCACCCACGATGTTCGTGCCGCCGGCAACCATGCGACGGGTGTGCTTGGTGCCCTCCAAACCGGTGATGCCCTGAACGATGACCTTGCTGTCCTTGGTCAAGAAAATAGCCACAGTGATCGATTCCCTTACTTCGCGGCCGCGAGCTCGGCAGCCTTGCTGGCCGCGCCGTCCATGGTGTCGGCCTGCTGCACCAGGGGGTGCGCGGCCTCGGCGAGGATGCGACGACCCTCTTCGACGTTGTTGCCGTCCAAGCGGACGACCAGCGGCTTGGTGGCCGCGTCACCGAGCATCTCCAGTGCCTGAACGATGCCGTTGGCCACCGCGTCACAGGAGGTGATGCCACCGAAGACGTTGACGAACACGCTCTTCACGCTCGGATCGCCGAGGATAACATCGAGGCCGTCGGCCATGACCTGCGCCGAGGCACCGCCACCGATGTCAAGGAAGTTGGCGGGCTTGACGCCGCCGAAGTTCTCGCCCGCATAGGCGACGACATCCAAGGTGGACATCACCAGTCCGGCGCCGTTGCCGATGATTCCGACCTCACCGTCGAGCTTCACGTAGTTCAGGCCCTTGGACTTGGCCTTGGCCTCCAGCGGGTCAGCGGCGCCCTTGTCCTCGAGCGCTGCGTGGTCCGCGTGACGGAAGGAGGCGTTGTCGTCCAACGTGACCTTGCCGTCCAGCGCGAGGATGCGGTCATCCGGCGTGCGCACCAGGGGGTTCACCTCAACGAGGAGTGCGTCCTCCTTGACGAAGACGTCCCACAGCTTGGTGATGCACTCGGCCGCGGAGTCCAGCACCTCGGCGGGCAGACCGCCTTGCTCGGCGATGCTGCGCGCGAAGGCAAGGTCAACACCCTTGTTCGCATCGACGGGGATCTTGGCCAGAGCATCGGGGTTCTCGACGGCAGTCACCTCGATCTCGACCCCGCCCTCGACGGAGCACATCGCGAGGAAGGTGCGGTTGGTGCGGTCGAGCAGAAAGGAGATGTAGTACTCCGCGGCGATGTCACTCGCCTCGGCGACAAGCACGTTGGGTACGACGTGACCCTTGATGTCCATACCAATGATGTTCTCGGCTTCGGCCTTGGCATCGGCTGCGGTGGCGGCGTACTTCACGCCACCGGCCTTGCCACGACCGCCGACCTTCACCTGGGCCTTCACCATCACAGGCTTGCCGATCTCCTCGGCGATGGCCTTGGCCTCGTCCGCAGTCTCGGCGACCCGACCTGGCGTGGTCGGTACTCCATGCTTGGCGAAGAGGTCCTTCGCCTGGTATTCGAAGAGATCCATCAGCTCACCGTCTCGTCTACGTTGACGCCCGACCAGGGGATGGCCGGATCCTCGGGGCACTTTAACGACGTCAGTAGGAACCCTCTGGACGGCGGGTCGCTTAAGTGGGCGATCTCACCGGCAAGGCCCTATGCTTTATTCTCCTGCGAGGTGTTCCTGAACCCACTCGACAACGGCTTCTGGGCTGATGGTTGAGGCGAACACGAGGATGTCGGCCGCGTCCTCATCAGCAAGCAACCCACGAATTTCGCTGAGCACCGCAGCAGTCCCGTTGCACACCCCGATCGCATCGGCGTCCTCCTGCAGCGCTCCCCGGACGACCTGCTCGGGGGCCTGGTTCCATCCGGTGAAGATCGCCTCCATGCCCCCGTTGCGCAGCTCAGTCGCCAGCTCGGTGCCCGGATCATTTGCGCCCGAATTCACGCCCATCCCCGCAACGACCACCCGGATCACGGCGTACGCCTCCGCAGCAGCAGCACGGCTGTCGTCAGTACGGCGAGCAACGCCACCAGGGTGAAACCCACCCCGAGCCCGACGGTGTCGTTCACCAGACGCGCGGACGTCAGCGGCCAGCTCGCCAGATGCACGGCAAGTACCAGCTCGACACCGCCAAGCAACGCCACCCCACGCGGTGGTCGGGCCCGCACAGCAACGAGAATCGCACCGAGCAGCGCGACCGCCACCACCGCCAGGCCCCAGCTGTCCCACCCCCACGAACGTGCGAACAGCGCGGCAGCCGTGGATCCGGACCCCGAGTAGAGGGGGAAGGCCAGTCCAAGCAGTGTGGCAGCTGCGGAAACAGCTGCGAGGACGAGCACAGCGCGGTTCGCGGTGACCTCCTTCGAGGTGTCCACGTCATCGCGCTCCACGGCGCCGGCCAGACCGGCGGTGATCCCGCAGACTGCAGCCAGCAGCACGGTCAGTGCCGCCACCCATGCACCTGCCCCCGCCCCCACTCCAGACACTGAGCTCGCCACCAGCACGGCCTGGAGCACACCGCTGGCGCCCAGCAGCGGGGCCACCCAGGCGACGGCCACCACGGGACGGAGCAGGGCACTGAACCCTCCCGTCAACATCCCGGCGCAGACTGCTGCCAGCAGCACCCCGGCCAGCAGAAGCACCCGCTCCGAATAGACCTGCGGTTGAGGGACCCCAGCCGGAGTGGCCAGTACAGGCAGTAGCGCCGCAGCCATCGCCGCAACACCGGCCAACAGGCCGGTCACCGCCGTCAGCAGATGCATCCGCGCCACACCCGGCAACCGGACCTCCGTTTCCGCGCGGTCGGCAGAAGGCCGACCGGGGCTTCGGCGGCTCGACCGTGCAAGTGGTGCTGCGCAGACGAGGAGCACCACTGCCGCCACGGTGCCGAGCACCGAACCCACACCGATACCGATCCGGTCGATCAGCGCGCTGGAGACCAGCCTGGGGCCGAATACCCCCAGTGCGCCGAGCGCGACCCCCGCGACCGCTCCGGCACCGGTGGGCACGCTTGTGGAGACCAGCGACAGTGCGGTCACCACCAGTACCGCTGTCATCAGTAGCGCCGCACCGACCAGCAGCGGGATCGGCGCCTCGACGACGGCACCCACCAACACCACCGGGTCCGTCGAGCTCAGCGGAGGAGCGAACAACGCGGCGGCTGCCACTACCGCTGACCCGCCCACAAGAGCGGTCACCAAGCGGCCTGTCTTACCGGCCAGTGAGGTCCCCCGGGAGCCGACGTCGCCACCGCCCAGCAGCCCGATGTCGAAACCCTCAGGGTCGTCGAGCAACGCAGAGCGGCGCATCGTCCATAATGCGACCACACCGGCAAGTACGGCGAACACGTGTCCCACCAGGACCGCAACTGCGCCCGTGCCCGCATGCAGTACGGCCGCACTGGTCGGACGGAACAGCTCGAAGCGGTTGGCGTCGATGGGGCGGGTGAACAGCTGCAGGTCGGACACCGCCGCGGCCACCGCCGCGGCGGCCCATCCGCTAAGCACACCGACAGCACCGAGCACGCTGCCACCCCGCAGCAGAACGAGCGCGAGCAGTGGTGCGCCGATGGCCAAGACGCCGGTGAGCACAGCCGCGGCCGGTTGCGCCCCCAACGCAGGCCCCGATGGTGCGGTGACCACACCGAGCAGGGGGGCGAGAGCCACGATCACTCCGCCGAGAACACCAAGACCCACACCGACGCTGACCCCCCCGACGCCGGTGGCGAAGTCTGGGACATCCGTGGGGGTGCGGACCTGAGCGGTATCGCCGTTGCGTGCTGACACAGAAACGACGCTAACCGGTGCGGCAACAGTCGATCCATCTGCCACACCGAGACACGCAGACCGAACCACGCCGCCAGACCGTGCCGAGCTTGCCGGCCGAGCTCGCCACTATGACATGGATCACTCCTGTCCACGTCGAGCGCGGGAAGAGTTTGCATTGACAGCACCCGCGCGGTTATCGTCCCACGACGAGACATCACGTTCTGGTCACGAGCGAGCAACGAAAAGGTTCCAGCAACCGCCTCGGCCAGACCCGCCCTCAGTGGTGTCCGGCCCCGACCGAGGACGAAAGGCATAGGTTTTGGCGCGTCACCGCAGTCCCGAGCAGACCTCCGTCGCTTCGATCCCTCAGTTCTCGGACGCACAGCCCGCAGTGCGCGAGCTCACCGCCGTCGCCGCCGAGCAGCCACAGGCCTCCGCAGTCAGGCACCGCGCACCAGGGCGCTCCGCAGCCCTGCGCGGCCGGGTCGCCGTCGCAGTGGTCATTGCGGGTGCCGCAGCCGCCGCCGTGACGGCCGGACAGACCTTGGGAAACACCAGCCCCTCCGCGCAAGACGTCACCCTTGCCGCGGGAACCGTTGCACCCCTTGCAGTATCGCCCGCGGGCGGTCAGGCCCCAATGGACGTGGCCACGGCCCCGGAATCCCTTCCCACTGCGGCGCCGAACGTGCTGCCCATCGCCAAGGCTGCCGACTCGATCGCCGCCGAACAACTCGCCAAGAGCGGGCAGATGACGGCCGATCGCAACGCCCGGGCGGCCCGCGCCGCCGAGGCGCGTCGCCCGCTGTACGTCTTGCCCGCCATCGGCACGTTCACCTCCGGTTTCGGCGCACGGTGGGGCACCGAACACAAGGGTGACGACATCGCCAACGCGATCGGTACCCCGATCGGTTCAATCACCGACGGTGTCATCATCGAAGCCGGTCCCGCCAGCGGCTTCGGCCTGTGGGTTCGCGTGCAGAACGATGACGGCACCATCGCGGTGTATGGCCACGTGAACGAGATCATCGCCAAGGTCGGCCAGCGGGTGCGCGCCGGCGACGAGATCGCCACGATCGGCAACCGCGGGCAGTCCACCGGGCCGCACCTGCACTTCGAGATCTGGGTGAACGGCAAGGACAAGATCGACCCGCAGCCGTGGCTGGCCTCGCACGGGATCCTACTCAAGTAGGCCCTACAGCTTGACCATCGGCACTCCGCCGATGAGCATCAACCGCACCGTTCCCGAGGTGCCGAAGTCAATGGTGGCCGTCGCCCGCGGTCCCACCCCATCACTGGCAATCACGGTGCCGAGCCCGTACTTGTCGTGGCTGACCCTGTCGCCGACAGCCAGCACCAATGCGGTCTTGTTGCCACCGCTTGCCCAGCCTCCGACACCCGTGGAGCGCATACCCCGCGCGGCCAATCCCGCCTGCGCCGAGTCGCTACCCGTTCGCTGCGCACCGAAGCCCGACCGACCACTGTCTGTCCTCTGCGGCTCAACCCGGCGCCAGGTGACGAGATGATCGGGGATCTCCTGAAGAAATCGCGAGGCCGGGTTGCTGATCGGTTGCCCCCACGCCGAACGCACCAGCGCCCGGGAGATGTACAGCCGCTGCCGAGCACGGGTGATACCCACATAGGCCAGTCGACGCTCCTCGGACAGCTCCTGCGGGTCGCCCAGGGACCGCATGTGCGGGAACTGTCCGTCCTCCCAACCGGTGACGAACACGACGGGAAACTCCAGGCCCTTCGCCGTGTGCAGCGTCATCAATGTCACCACGCCCTCAGCGGACTCGGGTAGCTGGTCGGCGTCAGCCACCAGCGACACCCGCTCCAGGAACGCAGCCAGCGAACCCGGCAGGGGTTGTCCCTCCCCCTCCCCCACCTCCACCTCGGCGTCGGCGTCGGCGTCGGCTGCACCCTCGGTGAACTCCCTGGCCACGCTGACCAGCTCGATGAGGTTGTCCAGCCGGGAACCGTCCTGTGGATCATCACTGGCCGCGAGCTCCGCGCGGTACCCGGTGCGCTCCAGCACAGCCTCGATCACCTCGGCGATATCCGCCCCGGGGGTGTTCGCGTCACCGTGCAGGAGTGCCCGTAGCCCGTCCATGAGCTCGACGAAGGCCGCGATGGCTCGCTGCGACCGGGTGTTCAGCAAGGGCACGGTGCCGTGTGCTGCATCGCGCAGCGCTTGCGCGAAGCCGGTGCGCTGCCGCTCGGCGTGCACCGCCACGCACGCCTCGGCGCGGTCGCCGATGCCGCGTCGCGGGGTGTTCAGGATCCGACGCAGACTGGCCTCGTCCTCGGGGTTGGCCAGCACACGCAGATACGCGACGGCGTCGCGGACCTCCTTCCGCTCATAGAAGCGCACCCCGCCCACCACCTTGTACGGCAGGCCGAGGCGGATGAACACCTCTTCGAGCGACCGGGACGAGTTGTTGGTGCGGTAGAACACCGCGACATCGCCGAACACCGCATCCCCGGCGTCCACCAGGCGGTCGATCTCGCTGGCGACGAACGCCGCCTCGTCGTGCTCGTTGTCCCCGACATAGCCGACAATCAGCTCGCCGTCCCCAGAGTCGGTCCACAACCGCTTGTCGCGGCGCTCCGTGTTCCTGGCGATAACCGCATTGGCGGCGGTGAGAATGGTTTGCGTGGAACGGTAGTTCTGCTCGAGCAAGATGGTGCGGGCCTCGGGGTAATCACGCTCGAACTCCGTGATGTTCCGGATCGTCGCCCCACGAAAGGCGTAGATGGACTGGTCCGCATCGCCGACGACACACAACTCGGCGGACGGAACATCATCCGTGGCCCTGGTGAGCTCCCGGACGAGCATGTACTGCGCGTGATTGGTGTCCTGGTACTCATCGACCAGCACGTGTCGGAAGCGTCGGTGGTAGTGCTCGGCGACGTCGGGAAACGCCTGCAGCAAGCTGACCGTCTCGCCGATGAGGTCGTCGAAGTCCAGGGCGTTGGCCGCACGCAGCCGCCGCTGGTAGTCGCGGTACACCTCCGCAACCTTGCGCTGCATGTCCTCTACCGCATCCGCGGCCGCCGTGTCCGGGTCGACGAGCTCGTTCTTGAGGTTGGATATGTGCATCGCGAGCGACCGTGCCGGGTAGCGCTTCGAATCAAGGTTCAGATCGCGGGCAACCAGCGTGATCAGCCTGCGGGTGTCGTCGGAGTCGTAGATGGAGAATGACGAGCTCAAGCCGGGTAGGTGCTGAGCCTCACGGCGCAGGATGCGGACGCAGGTGGAGTGGAAGGTGGACACCCACATCGACCGGGCCCGTGGCCCGACGAGCACCGCTACGCGTTCACGCATCTCAGCGGCGGCCTTGTTGGTGAAGGTAATGGCCAGCACCTGACCTGGCTGCACCCCACGTTCCGCGAGCAGATACGCAATTCGGCGGGTGAGCACGGCCGTCTTGCCCGAGCCGGCGCCGGCGACGATCAGCAGCGGCGAGCCGGTATGCAATACCGCGTCACGCTGTGGGGAGTTGAGCCCCTCCAGCAGATCGGTAGCAGAAGTGGGGGGAATCGACGCGAGTGCAGGCACGGTGTTCATCGTGTACCCACGCTACCGTTGACGTCCGACATCATTCCCGCTGTCGCAACGTAGCCGCCGTCATGGCACACTGAAAAGGTGCACAGCACCTGGCGATTTTTCTACGGGTACCGGACTCCGGTGCCCGTGGCCTGAGCACGACCCCCCACGAGCCCCGCGGTCCGCATCCGGATCCGGGGCTCTTTTCGTGAGCGGGCCCGCGGCACCGGGAGCACAGCGGCGGTTGGACACCACATGAGGAGCACGACATGACCAACCCGAGCAGCACACCGGCCTCCACGAGCGCAACGCCGGACATCGGCGAGTTGCGCCTGGAGATCGACCGGCTTGACCATCAGATCCTGGCGGCAATCCAACGCCGCACGGAAATCTCACGCACAATTGGTGCAGCACGAATGGCTTCCGGCGGAACCAAACTGGTGCACGTACGGGAAATGGCTGTGCTTGAGCGCTTCAGCGAACTCGGCCCCGAGGGCAGACAGCTGGGGATGCTGCTGTTGAGCTTGGGTCGCGGCCGTCTCGGCCACTAGTCACTGCCGTCTCGGCCGATTATCCCCGATTCCATTGACCACTCGGGCATGATGCACCCATGAACCTCATCGCCGCCATTCTTGGGCTTGCGGCCCGTCCCGCCTCGCTGGGCAACGCCGGATACCTGAGACTGCTGGGTTCGGCGGCGAACAAGCGGGCGGGTGGCGGCGAGATCAGCACCCGGGCGCGTTTCGTGAGCAACCGATGACCGAAGACACAGATGCCGGCGTCGAGCGGATCCTGATCCTCGCCGCCCATCCTGACGACGTCGACTTCGGCGCCGGAGGCACCGTCGCGCACTGGACGGATGCCGGCATCGAGGTGAGCTACTGCGTAGCCACGTCCGGGGACGCCGGCGGCTTCGGCGACACCCCTCGTCACGAGATGGTTGGACTGCGCGAGGCTGAACAACGGGCCGCCGCCGAGGTCCTCGGCGTGCATGACGTGGAGTTCCTCCGCCAACCCGACGGTGCGCTGTACCCGACGATGGAGCTGCGCAAGGGGTACAGCCGCGCCATCCGGCGCGTGCGCCCACACCGAGTGCTCATCCAGTCACCGGAGATCGACTGGAGATGGGTGGGTGCCGCGCACCCCGATCACCGCGCGTCCGGGCAAGCGGGTCTGGCGGCGGTGTACCCAGACGCGCGCAACCCCTTCTCCCATCCGGCGTTGATCGTCGAGGAGGGCCTGCAGGCGTGGTCAGCGCACCAGTTGTGGATCATGTCCGGGCCGCGCGACGCCCATGCGGTCGACATCACGGAGACCTTCGACCGCAAGGTGGCCGCCTTGCGCGAGCACCGCAGCCAGACCGCAAACCAGGAGAACCTGGAGACCTCGCTGCGCCGTTTCGGCAGTGTCACCGCTACGCGGTACGGGCTGCGTGACGGTCTGCTCGCCGAGTCGTTTCAGGTGGTCCACATCACCTAGCCCAACCGTCGGATCCGCATCCGCTAACCTAAGAACCCGTGGCTGTGGATGGAAGTAGAGCGCGCACCGCCGAATCCGGCTATCTCGTTGCCGGGCGGTACCGGTTGCTGCGCAGGATTGGCATCGGTGGCATGGGTGCCGTGTGGTTGGCCAACGATCAGCTACTCAGCCGTGAGGTTGCCGTCAAGCAGGTCCTCTCCACTGCCGGAATGGACGAGGCCCAAGCCGCCGAGCAACGTCAACGTTTCCTTCGGGAAGGCCGGATCGCCGCTCGGCTGACCCATCCCCACGTGATCGCCATGCATGACGTGGCACTCGAGTCCGGCGAGCCGTGGCTGGTGATGGAGTACCTTCCCTCGCGCAGCCTCGCCACGGTGGTCGGCGCCCATGGAACCCTGCCTGTCCCCCAGGTCGCACAGATCGGTGCACAGCTGGCGGACGCACTCGCGGCAGCACACGCCGCAGGTATCGTGCACCGAGACGTGAAGCCCGGGAACGTGCTCATCGCCGATGCCGGCCGCGCACAGGGCACCGTCAAGATCACCGACTTCGGAATCTCCCGCGCACGGGGCGACGTGATGCTCACGGAAGCCGGCATCATCACCGGCACCGCTGCCTACCTGGCGCCCGAAGTAGCCAGGGGGAATGAGCCCACCGAGGCCAGTGACGTTTTCGCACTGGGATCGACACTGTTCACCGCGGTGGAGGGTGCTCCCCCGTTCGGTCTCGACGACAATGCAATGGCACTGCTGCACCGGGTGGCGAGCGGGGAGATCGACCACCCCCAACGGGCCGGTGACCTGACGTCGAGCTTGCTCTGGATGCTCGAACCCGACCCCGATCGTCGACCCACGATGATGCAGG
>JADGOX010000215.1 GCA_017882745.1 Mycobacteriaceae bacterium
GTGGCCAGTGCGTACACGGCCGTGGACGAGACGACGGGGTGGCGCTCACCGGCTGCCGTGTACAGGGCGCCCCGGAAGAACACCTCCTCGGCCACCCCGTTGGCCAGCGCCGTGCACAGCACGAGGCTCTGGGCGCCCTTGTCGGAGTACTGCAGAATTGTCGCTATCGCCCCGTTGAGCACGGGTATCCGCCGCGAGACCAGGGCGCAGCCGTAGAACAGCCCGAAGGCCCCGGCTCCGAGGAGGATCGGCGTGAGCACGGGCCTCGTGCCGCCCCGCCGGGTGTGCCCGAGTTGCAGTGGACCCGACGCCAGGCCACCGGCGATCCAGGTGGCCGCCACACCGAGCGTCAGCCCGTAGAACTCCGTCGACCCCGGCTCGGTGGACAGCGACAACCCGAGCAGGCCGGCACCGGCAACCGCGGTGCCCGCAACCACCCGACGGCGACGGCGAGACACGTGGTCGCGCTCGCGGTGATCACGCGGAACCCTCTGGACCAACCAGGCCGGCAGCATCTCGGTGAGTGTCACGGCCGCTTGGCCTGTGCGCGTTCGTCAAGGGCCTGGCGCACCGCCTGCTCGTAGGTCATCGGCTCGAAGGGCACGAGTGTGCGAATGCTGTCGTCGCGGACCACCACCTCGTTAGCCATGGAGTCGACCAGCGAACGCCCGGTCTGCGTGTCGACGTCGGTGATCGCGGACAACCACAGCGACGAGAGTCGGGGGGTCAGCAGCGGCACTGGCACCACCAGCAGCGGCCGACCTTCGATCTTGGCCACGCGGCGCAGCATCTCCAGGTACTCCAGAACGTCCGGACCGCCGACGTCGAAGGCGCGGCCGGCGGCCTCGGGGATGTCGAGAACGCCGACGAGGTAGCGCACCACGTCATCGAGCGCGATCGGCTGGGTCTTGGTGCGAACCCAGCGCGGGGTGATCATGGCCGGCAGGTGTTCGACGAGCTGGCGGGTCAGCTCCCAGGAGATCCCGCCGTGTCCCACGATGATCCCGGCGCGCAAGGTGGTCACGGGCACGCCGGCCTCGCCCAGCATCCGTTCCACCTCGCGGCGGCTGCGCAGGTGCTCGGAGAGGTCGTCCTCGTCGTCGCCCAGTCCGCCGAGGTACACGATCCGCTGTAGTCCTGCCTTGGCGGCGGCGTAACCGAAGGCGCGGGCCGCCCTGGCGTCCCGCCTGCGGAAGTCGGCGTCGGCGAGGGAGTGCACGAGGTAGTACGCCGCATCGCAGCCTTCCACCGCGGCAGCCAGGGACGGCCCGTCGTGGACGTCTCCGTACACGGCCTCGCCTGCGCCGCGGTAGCTCCTCGGATGCCGGGTCATCGCCTGCACCTCGTGTCCGGCTGCCGCCAGAGCCGGGCACAGTCGTGTGCCGACGAACCCGGACGATCCCGCAACCAGCACTCGCATGCGACCCAGCCTGCCCCGGGCGCGCACGGGGCGCGACATTTGGGGGAGCGTCGTCCGAGTCGCTCGCGGGGAGAGACGGTCGTCACGGTGGCGGGGCGCCGGACGTACACCTGCCGGACATCTCGGTCGTGAACGCTAGGCTCTCTACACAGTTCGTCCGGTGCTTCGCCGCCGAGAGCCACCCGATAGGACCGAGTCGACTTGAGCCCCGATGCTGCACCAGCCCCGCGCACGCTGAGTGACATCCTCGCCGACACCGCGCGTCAGTTCCCCGACGCCAGCGCCCTCGACGACGGCCACATCGAGCTGAGCTACGCGGCACTTCAGTCCGAGGTGAACTCCATGGCCGCACGGCTGGCGGGGGCCGGGGTGCGGCCCGGCGACCGGGTGGGTGTTCGGATTCCTTCGGGCTCGTGCGCGCTGTACGTCGCCATCCTCGGGGTGCTTGCCGCAGGGGCCGCCTACGTCCCGGTGGACGCCGACGACCCCGAGGAGCGGGCCGCGCTGGTGTTCGGCGAGGCGGGGGTCCAGCTTGTGCTGGACGGCAGCCCGCTGCCCGCGGCGCCCGGCACTCCCACCGCACCGACGCCCGGCGACGACGCGTGGATCATCTTCACCTCGGGTTCCACCGGCGTACCCAAGGGGGTGGCCGTCAGTCATCGCAGCGCCGCGGCCTTCGTTGACGCCGAAGCCCGGATACTCCTGACGGAGGAGCCGATCGGTCCCGGCGACCGAGTTCTGGCCGGGCTCTCGGTCGGCTTCGACGCATCGTGTGAGGAGATGTGGCTTGCCTGGCGGTACGGGGCGTGCCTGGTGCCCGCCCCGCGGTCTCTGGTGCGCAGCGGCACCGACCTCGGACCGTGGTTGGTGGCGCACGAGATCACCGTGGTGTCCACGGTGCCCACCCTCGCGGCGTTGTGGCCGGGAGAGGCCTTGGACGCGGTGCGGCTGCTCATCTTCGGCGGTGAGGCCTGCCCGCCGGAACTGGCTGCGCGGCTTGCTGTCCCCGGACGGGAGGTGTGGAACACCTATGGCCCCACCGAGGCGACCGTCGTCTCCTGCGCCGCCCAGCTGACCGGTGAGGGACCCGTCCGTATCGGGCGTGCGCTCGACGGCTGGGACCTCGTCGTCGTCGACAAGCTCGGCGCACCCGTGGCGGAGGGGGAGATCGGCGAGCTGATCATCGGCGGCGTCGGGCTCGCCCGCTATCTCGACCCCGCCAAGGATGCGGAGAAGTACGCGGCGATGCCCACGCTGGGCTGGGAGCGGGCGTACCGCAGCGGCGACCTGGTGCGTAATGACACCGAGGGCTTGGTGTTCATCGGGCGTGTGGACGAGCAGGTCAAGCTCGGGGGACGCCGCATCGAGCTCGGCGAGGTCGATGCCGCGCTACGGGCCTTGCCTGACGTGGCCGGTGCCGCCGCGGCCGTACGGACCACCCCCGCAGGCAACCACGTGCTGGTCGGCTATGTCGCGCCGATCTCCGACGACTTCGATGTCTCGGGGGCGCTCACCCAGCTGCGCACCGTGTTGCCCGCTGCGCTGGTTCCGTTGCTCGCTGTGGTGGACACGCTGCCCACCCGCACCTCCGGCAAGGTCGACCGCGACGCCCTGCCCTGGCCGTTGCCCTCCACCGGTACCGCACCGGCGGCCGAGCTGCCGGGTACCGCGGGGTGGGTCGCCGAGCAGTGGACCTCGGTGCTGGGCGCCACGGTCACCGGCCTGGACGACGACTTCTTCGCCCACGGCGGGGGCAGTCTCGCCGCTGCGCAGCTGGTGTCCGCGCTACGGAAGCGCTACCCCGGCGTCACCGTCGCCGACGTGTACGACTATCCGCGTATCGGTGCGCTCGCCGAGGCGCTGGACGAGATGGCGCCGCCGCAGCAGGCCACAACGCGGAAGGTGCGGCCGACGCCACGGCGCGCACAGGCGATCCAGCTGCTGCTCTCTCTACCCCTGCAGACCCTCGTCGGACTGCGTTGGCTCACCTGGCTGGCGGCGCTGAACAACCTGCTCGGGCCGAGGCCGTGGGCCCCGGCGGTGTCCTGGTGGTGGGTGGCGCTGAGCGCAGTCGTGCTGATCAGCCCGCCCGGCCGGATGGCGATCGCCGTACTCGGAGCTCGAGCGCTGTTGCGCGGGGTGACGGCCGGCAACTACCCGCGCGGGGGGAGCGTCCACCTGCGTTTGTGGCTGGCCGAGCAGCTTGCCGAGGCCAGCGGGGCGGCGGGGCTGGCCGGGGCGTCGTGGATCACCTTCTACGCACGGGCACTGGGCGCGACAGTGGGGCGGGGCGTGCACCTGCACTCCTTGCCTCCCGTCACCGGGATGCTCACCCTCGAGGAGGGCTGCTCGGTGGAACCAGAGGTGGACCTCGCCGGGCACTGGCTGGACGGCGACGTGCTGCACCTCGGGGAAGTCCGGATCGGCGCGGGGGCCACGGTCGGCACCCGCAGCACCCTCTTGCCGGGTGCACACATCGGCAGGAACGCTGAGCTGGAGACTGGATCGGCGGTGGGAGGCAAGGTTCCGGCCGGTCAGCGCTGGGCCGGCTCACCCGCCGTCCGGGTCGGCAAGGCGAAGCATGCCTGGCCCGAGCAGGCACCCCCGCGGGGCCGCCCGTGGGTGCTGGCCTACGCCGTCAGCTCCCTGTTGCTGGCCGCGCTTCCCCTGATCGCCGGGCTCGGCGGGGTGGCGTTGCTGGCCTGGTCGATCGGTGCCGCCGGGTCACTCGGATCCGCGGCCGGCCGGGCCCTGCTTGCCGTGCCGGCGGCGGCGGTGCTGTGGCTGCTCGCGTACGCCCTGCTCACCTGGGCGTTGGTCCGCCTGCTGGGCGTCGGTGTGCGAGCAGGGCACTACCCGGTGCGCGGCCGGATCGGCTGGCAGGTGTGGGCCACCATCCGGCTGATGGACGCCGCACGGATGTGGTTGTTCCCCATCTACTCCAGCCTGTTCACCCCCGTGTGGCTGCGCGCGCTCGGTGCCCGCATCGGGCACGGGGTGGAGGCATCCACCGTGCTGCTGCTGCCCCGGATGACGGTGGTGCGGGACGGCGCCTTCCTGGCCGACGACACCATGATCGGCTCCTACGAGCTGGGTGGAGGCTGGTTGCACATCGACGAGGCCAAGGTGGGCAAGCGCGCCTTCCTCGGCAACTCCGGGGTGACCGCCGCCGGCCGCTCCGTGCCGAAGAACGGCTTGGTCGCGGTGCTCTCCGCGGCACCGGCGAAGGCGAAGTCCGGCTCGTCCTGGCTGGGCAGCCCCCCGGTGCGTCTGCGTCGCGCGGCGGTCGGCGGAGACGAGAGCCGGACTTTCGATCCGCCGAGCAGAGTGAAAGTCGCCCGCGCGCTGGTGGAGCTGTGCCGGGTGGTGCCGGTGATGTGCAGTGCCGCGCTCGGGCTCGGTGTGCTGGTGACGATGGAATGGCTTCTGGGCCGGTTCGGAGGCCTGGTGGCAGCCGTGTGTTCCGGAGTGGTTCTCCTGGCCGCAGGTGCGGCGGCCGTCGGACTGACCAGCGCGGCGAAGTGGCTGCTGGTGGGCCGCTTCCGGTCGGTGGATCACCCGCTGTGGAGCTCCTTCGTGTGGCGCAACGAGGTCGCCGACACCTTCGTCGAGGTACTTGCTGCGCCCTGGTTCGCCCGGGCGGCCACCGGCACCCCGGTGCTGAGTGTGTGGCTGCGCGCGATGGGCGCCCGGATCGGGCGGGGCGTGTGGTGTGAGTCGTACTGGCTCCCCGAGGCGGATCTGGTGACTCTGGGTGAGGGGTCAACGGTAAACCGGGGGTGCGTCGTGCAGACCCACCTGTTCCATGATCGAGTGATGAGCATGGACACGGTGAGGCTGGAGGCAGGGGCGACCCTGGGTCCGCACAGCGTGATCTTGCCGGCAGCGGCCATCGGTGCCGACGCCACCGTGGGGCCGGCCTCCCTGGTGATGCGCGGCGACGTGGTTCCGGCCGGTACGCGCTGGGTCGGCAATCCCATTTCCGTCGATGCGAGCGTCCGGTGAAGTCCCACCGAACGGCCGAGCTACAGGGCGCGGCCACCGCGGGCGACCCGTACGTGCCCGAGCACGGCAACGGTGGCTACCGCGTCACCCGCTACGAGCTGGAGCTCGAGTACCGGATGTCCGCCAACCGGCTGAGCGGGCGGGCGCGGCTCTTCGCCGTTGCGACGCAGGCGCTGTCCAGGTTGAGCCTGGACCTGGCGGGGCTCAAGGTCAGCAAGGTGTCGGTGAACGGTCGGCGCGCGGACAAGTTCACCCAGCGCGGCAAGAAGTTGCACATCAGCATCGAGACGCCGGTGCCTGTCGGTGCGACGCTCGAGATCGACGTGCAGTACGCGGGCAGCCCCGGTCCGGTGGTCGGGCGCTGGGGCGAGGTGGGCTGGGAGGAGCTGAGCGACGGCGTGATCGTCGCCAGCCAGCCCGATGGTGCGCCGTCCTGGTTCCCCTGCAACGATCATCCGAGCAGCAAGGCGAGCTTCCGGACCACCGTCACGACCGACTCGCCCTACCAGGTGATCGCCAACGGAACGTTGACCGCCAAGCGCACCAAGGCAAGCCAGACCACCTGGGTCTACGAACAGGTCGAGCCGATGGCCTGCTATCTCGCAACTGTCCAGATTGGACAGTACGAGTGGATGAGCCTGCCCGAGGCCACCGTTCCGCAGCGGGTTCTGGTGCCCACCAAGCTGAGATCCTTCGCAGGGCGCGACTTCGGCCGTCAACCGGGAATGATGGCCCTGTTCGAGCGCCTGTTCGGCCCGTATCCCTTTGCTGCGTACACCGTGGTGGTCACGGCCGATCCGCTGGAGATCCCCGTCGAGGCGCAGGGCATCTCGATCTTCGGCGCCAACCACATCGACGGCCACCGCGGCTGGGAGCGGATGGTGGCGCACGAGCTTTCACACCAGTGGTTCGGCAACAGCCTGACCGTGTGCAGCTGGCAGCACATCTGGCTCAACGAAGGGTTCGCCTGCTATGCCGAGTGGCTGTGGTCGGCGGCCTCGGGCGGACCGACGGCAGCGCAGCGGGCCGAGCAGGCGTGGAACAAGCTGTCGGCGTTGCCGCAGGACCTGGTGCTCGCCGATCCGGGTCCGAAGCTGATGTTCGACGACCGCCTCTACAAGCGCGGGGCCCTCACCCTGCACGCCCTCCGCGCAGAACTGGGCGACGTGGAGTTCTTCGCGATGCTCGGGGAGTGGACGACGCGCTACCGGCACGCGACGGTCAGCACCGAAGAGTTCATCGACCTGGCCGGAAGGCACACCGAGGCCCCGCTGCGGACGCTGTTCGGCCAGTGGCTGTACCAGAAGGAACTGCCCGGCTTGCCACCCCGGTGAGCTGAGTCGCTTCGTTCTGGTGAGATGGGCGCATGCCCTCATCCCTCGCCACTCGCACCACCGGAGACGCCGGTCCGCGCGTGGTGTTCCTGCACGGGTTGTTCGGCCAGGGACGCAACTGGCACACCCTCGCCCTGCGGCTGGCCGAGCGCGGATATCGCGTGACCACGGTGGACCTGCCCAACCACGGCCGCTCTCCTTGGACCCCGAACCAGGACTACGGCGAGATGGCCGAGATGGTGGCCGAGCTGCTGGAGGAGCTGGGGGAGCCCGTCACCTTGGTGGGGCACTCCATGGGCGGCAAGGTCGCCATGACGCTGGCCTTGCGCCGGCCCGAGCTGCTCACCGCGCTGGTGGTTGTCGACATCTCGCCCGTGGACGACCGGGATGAGCGCAAGGGGTCGGAGTTCGACCGGTTCATCGACGCCATGCGGGCCCTCGACCTCTCGACGCTCGACTCGCGCGCAGCGGCGGATGCGGCGCTGGCTGAAACGGTGCCCGATCCGACGGTGCGCGGGTTCCTGCTGCAGAGCCTGGTGCGCGATGGCGGGCAGGGCTGGCGGTGGAGGCTCAATCTAGATGTCCTGCAAGAACATCTCGCCGACCTCGGCCGCTTCCCGAAGCCCGCGCCCGGGGCGGTGTACGAGGGTCCGGTGTTGTGGATCGCCGGTGCCGACTCCGGCTACATCCGCGAGGAGAACCGCCCGGCGATGACGGCGCTGTTCCCCCGTACCCGGCTGGTGCGCATCAAGGGTGCCGGACACTGGGTGCACTCCGAGCGGCCTGACGTGTTCTTGTCGACCCTCAGCCAGTTCCTCGACGAGGTGAGCTGACTCAGCTGCTCGGCTCGAGCAGAACGAGGGGGATCTCGCGCGAGGTCTTGCGCTGGTATCCGGCGTAGTTCTTGTGCTCGGCTGCGATATGCGGCCACATCCGCGCTCGCTCTTCTGCGGTGGCCACGCGAGCGTGCATGGGCTGCTTCGCCTTCCCCTGCAGCGAGACCTCGACCTCGGGCTTGGCCTGCAGGTTCAGCAACCACGCGGGAGGCCGGTCGTCGCCGCCCCGGGAGGCGACCACGACAA
>JADGOX010000023.1 GCA_017882745.1 Mycobacteriaceae bacterium
GACTACGTAGGTGACACCAAGACGCTGGATGTGCACGTCAAGCGGCTACGCACGAAGATTGAGCCGGACCCCGCCAACCCGGTCCATCTGCTGACCATTCGGGGGCTGGGCTACAAGCTCGAGCCCTAGTCGTCCTTCCGCCCGCCCAGTTCGGCGGTGGCGGCAGTGGTGGCGGCAGTGGTGGCGGGGTGGACGGCGATGAGCCCCAGGCCGGCCCTGCGGCGGCACAGCGCCGCCAGCGCCGCGAAGACCTCCGCACCCAGCAGCTTGGTCAGCTCCGCGCGGCAGGACACCCACACCGGCTCCGGTCCGACGTGTGCGTCCGGCGAGGAGGTGCACCACCAGTGCAGGTCCGCGCCGCCGGGACCCCAGCCCCGCCGGTCGTACTCACCGACGGTGGTCTGCAAGATCTGCGATTCGTCGGGCAGCGTCACCCAGTCCTCGGTCTGCCTGATCGGGAGCTGCCAACAGACGTCCGGCTTGACCTCCAGCGGTGGTCGTCCCGTCCGCAGTGCCATCCGATGCAGAGCGCAGCCGGTACTTCCGGCGAATCCGGGCCGGTTGAGGAAGACGCATGCACCCAGGACGCGTCGAGTCCGCAGCGACGGTTCGCCGTCGTCGAGCTCGTCGTCCTCGAAGTAGCCGCCGGGGCCGAGCCACTCACCGCGCAGCTGCCAGTCGTCATCGGTGAGCTCGATGACCGCGGCGTCCAAGCGTGCGCGGTCGTCGTCATCACTGAGGAACGCGCCGTGTGAACAGCAGCCGTCGTCGGGGCGCCCGGCGACGGTTCCCTGGCATGCGGCGGTGCCGAAGACACAAGTCCAGCTGGACAAGAGCCAGGTGAGGTCTGCGCGGATGACGTGCTCGGGGTTGCTCGGATCGGTGAACTCCACCCACTCCCGCGCAAAGCCAGATGTCACTTCGACGGGCACCTCGCCACTGGCGGTCACGGTTCGCGACACTAGACGGGCTACCGTAGGGTCCGTGCGACTTGGGGTGCTCGACGTCGGATCAAACACGGTGCACCTACAGGTGGTGGACGCCCATCGTGGCGCGCATCCCACGCCGATGAGTTCGACGAAGTCGACGTTGCGTCTCATCGAGCAGATCGACGCCGAGGGCAGGCTCACCCGTGACGGTGTGGATCGCCTGATCACGGCCGTTGCACAGGCCGTCAAGGTCGCTGAGGCGTCGGAGTGCGAAGAGGTCATGGCATTCGCGACCTCAGCCGTGCGTGACGCGAGCAATTGCGTGAAGGTCCTCGCCACGGTGCAGGCAGAGACCGGGATCGCGCTTCAGGTGCTCTCAGGCACCGACGAGGCGAGGCTCACCTTCCTTGCTGTCCGTCGGTGGTGCGGCTGGAGTGCCGGTCGGATCCTCGGGCTCGACATCGGTGGCGGGTCGCTGGAGCTCGCGGTGGGCATCGATGAGGAGCCTGATCTCGCACTGTCGTTGCCGCTCGGTGCCGGTCGGCTGACTCTGGATCGCTTGACGCAGGACCCGCCGACGCGTGACGAGCTTGCGAAGCTGCGGGAATGGCTTGCTGCCGAGTTGCAGGTGCCCGTCAGGGAACTAGTCGCGCAGGGGCGCCCTGACAGGGTGGTCGCCACCTCCAAGACGTTCCGCTCCTTGGCGAGGCTGACCGGTGCTGCACCGTCCGGTGCCGGTCCACTGGTACGGCGAACGCTCACGGCGGAAGGACTGCACCAGCTGATCCCGCTCATCTCGAGGATGACCGGCCCAGATCTGGCTGAGATCGACGGCGTGAGCCGGTCACGCTCGTACCAGCTCGTGGCCGGTGCCCTTGTGGCTGAGGCAACGATGCGGACGCTGGGAGTGGACGAGTTGGAAATCTGTCCCTGGGCGCTGCGCGAGGGCATGGTTCTGCGGAGACTGGATCTCACCGAGGCGGGGCAGTGAAAGGAGCGGACCGTGGGTGATGACAGCGGGGCGGAGCCGCCCCGGCCGGTGTCGGTGGCTGAGCTGCTCGCACGGAACGGGCAGGCGGTGGCGCCGTCAGGTCGGCGTCGGCGCCGTGCTGAGCCCGAGCCGACGCCCGAGCCGACGCCCGAGCCGACGCCCGAGCCCGAGCCCGAGCCCGAGCCCGAGCCCGAGCCCGAGCCCGAGCCCGAGCCCGAGCCCGAGCGTGACGCTCCGGTGCAGGATTTCCCAACGCAGGATTTCCCAGCGCCACGCAAACGTCCGATGAGCAGTGCTGTTGCTGTCCGGGGGACGCTGGCGCAGCTCCTTCCGCTGCTCGGCTCGGCGGTCGCCGGGGCCGTGTTGTGGTTCGGATTTCGGTGGCTGTGGGCGGAGTGGTCAGTGGTGGCATTGGTGCTGGCACTGGCGTTCACGGCCGGGGTCGTTGTGTTCGTCCGGGTGACTCGTCGGGTGGAGGATCTCTGGAGCGCGCTGCTGGCCGTCGTCGTGGGTCTCATCGTCACGGTGAGCCCGGCTGTGTTGACTCTGGTCGGCCGATGACGACGGGCGATGCGGCCATGAGCTCGCAGCCCTGGGTCCCGCCCCGCGCTCCAATTCCGATCGCGCTGTCGACGGCATCGGTGTACCCGGAGTCGGTGGAGGCGGGGTTCGCGCTTGCTGCTGAGCTTGGCTACGACGGCGTGGAGCTCATGGTGTGGACCGACCCGGTCAGCCAGGACGCCGCCGCAGTGGCCATGCTCTCGCGCAAGTACGGCGTGCCGATACTCGCGGTACATGCGCCGTGCCTGCTCATCACCCAGCGTGTGTGGGGGTCCGACCCTGTGGCCCGGCTGAAGCGCGCCGTGGACACGGCCTCGGCCTTCGGGGCCCGGTCGGTGGTGGTGCATCCACCGTTTCGCTGGCAACGTCGTTACGCCGAGGGCTTTGCCGATCAGGTGGCCTTGCTGGAGCAGCGCAGCGGAATCGTCGTCGCGGTGGAGAACATGTTCCCGATGCGGGCGGACCGCTTCTTCGGTGCGGGCAAGCCCGCAGCCGAACGATTGGCGCGCCGAGGCGGCACACCCGGGCGGTCGATCTCTGCGTTCGCGCCGTCCATCGACCCCACCGATGCCGGCCACGCGCACTACACGCTCGATCTCTCACATACGGCGACAGCCGGCATGGATGCGCTGGCGCTCGCGGAGCGGATGGGGCCGCGGCTTGCACACCTGCACCTTGCCGACGGCGAAGGCGCTGCGGTCGACCAGCACCTGTTGCCCGGTCGTGGCAGCCAACCCTGCAAGGAGGTCTGCGCGATGCTGGTGGCCAACGGTTTCGACGGTGTGGCGGTGTTGGAGATCAACACGCAATCCGCCCGTACCCGACGCGACCGGGTGGCCATGCTCGCTGAGGCGCTGGCCTTCGCGCGTCGCAACCTCAAGGTCTGACCGGGCGCAGTTGGGGTGGCGCGAACCCGGCGTGATAGGTATGGCGCCATGCATGCACCATCCGAGAACCCCGTCGCCAGCCGTCACGAACCAGCCACGGGTGCCCCGTTCAGCGTGGCGCTCGCGCTGACGTCGATGGGCAGCGACGCGGAGGGCACCGAGATCTTCGGTGCAACGCTGGGTTCCTCGTGGACGATCGGGCCCAAGGCACACGGCGGAATGCTGTTGGCGCTGTGCGCCAATGCTGCGTTGGTCGCACTGGGGGTGGACGGGGTGCAACCACTGGCGGTGAGTGCGAGCTACCTGAGCCCGCCCGATCCTGGCGAGGTGCAGCTGAGGGCGACGCTGCGCAAGCGTGGCCGCACGGTGTCCCTGGTGGACGTGGAGCTGCGTCAGGGGGAGCGGGCGGCGGTTCGGGCTACCGTCACCCTGGGTCCACCGGAGTCGGGTGAGGCGCTGTTCGAGCGCGAGCACCCGATGCAGAGCATGCCGACGGAGCCGCCGCCGGACGCGGTGGATGTCAGCAAACACCCGCTCGGCGAGATTGTGCACGTTGCGCGTGTGTGCGAGCTGCGGACGGATCCTTCCACCGCGGCCTATCTTCGGGGTGAAGTCGCCACAGATCCGGCGATCCGCTTGTGGGTGAAGCCGAAGGGTGAGGACGCTGACGCGTTGTTCGCGCTGCTGGCCGGTGATGTCGCTCCGCCGGTGACGCTCAACCTGGGCCGGCTCGGTTGGGCGCCGACCGTGCAGCTCACGGCTTTGCTGCGCGCGCAGCCGGCTCCGGGTTGGCTGCGCGTGCAGATGAGCACGAACAGGGTCGGCAACACCTGGTTCGACGGCGATGCGACGGTCATCGACTCCGCGGGCACGCTCGTGTGCCAGGCGCGACAGCTGGCGATGGCGCCCGCAGCTGTGCCGGCGTCGACCACGTGACTGCCCCCGCCTGATCTCTGCCCGCAATCCGGGTCATGGCACGCTGCTTGCCATGACACGGATTGCGGTGCTCGGTGCAGGAATGATCGGCGAGGCCCTGCTGGCTGGACTGCTGCGCTCGGGACACGACCCCAGCGAGCTGATGTTCACGGAGCGCTATCCGGAACGTCGCGCCGAGGTGGAGGCCAAGTACGGGATTCCTGCGGTGGATCCGGCGGTTGCGTCCGCACGTGCTGAGGTGCTCGTCATCGCGGTGAAGCCGCAGGACATCGAGCAGATTCTCGATGAGGTCTCCGGGATCGGTCCGGGAACGCTGGTGGTGTCGCTCTGCGCGGGGCTGCCGACGAGTTTGTTCGAGCGGTGGTTCCCCGCAGGAACGCCGGTGGTTCGCGTGATGCCGAACACGCCGATGGTGGTGGGTGAAGCGATGAGTGCCCTCTCGCCGGGTGCGCACGCGCGCGAGGACCACATGGACCTGGCGGCGCAGCTGATGGGATCGGTTGGGCGTGTGGTCCGCGTTCCCGAGCACCAGCAGGACGCGGTGACGGCCCTGTCCGGATCCGGTCCGGCGTACTTCTTCCTCGTGGTGGAAGCCATGATCGACGCAGGCGTTCTGCTGGGGCTGCCGCGACAGGTGGCTGCCGAGCTGGTCGTCCAGTCCGCAGTGGGCGCGGCCACAATGCTGCGTGACACGGAAGAACATCCTGTCCTGCTGCGGGAAGGCGTCACCTCACCAGGGGGCACGACCAGCGCTGGTGTGCGCGCCCTGGAAGACCACGGAGTGCGCTCGGCGTTCTTCGCCGCCGTCGAGTCGGCCCATGATCGGTCAGTGCAGCTGGGGTCCATTCACGAGAAATGATGAACACTCGTCACACAAACCCCAGCTGTCCCGCTAGGCTCACTGCAGCACGTGCGTGTCCGTTCCGTCGGAGGGGAAGCCCGACGGCGCGACACGTGCCGGAAGTCGGTAACCGAATGAGTACAGAATCGATGGGTCCAGAAGGTGTTGGCCCGCAGAGAAGCAAGAGCGTGGGGGGACGTCGCGCCAGTGACGTGTCACCAGTACTGGCTGACACCCAGTTCCTCACCGTCGCCGAGGTGGCGAAGGTGATGCGGGTGTCGAAGATGACCGTGTATCGCCTCGTGCACAGTGGAGAGCTGCCCGCTGTACGCGTCGGCAGGTCGTTCCGAGTGCGGCCAGAGGCCGTGCACGCGTACCTGGAAACGGCCTACTTCGACGCTGGTTGAGGGGTTGCCGGCACCTCCGCAGGCCGACCGTGGTTCGGACGGCACCCATCGCCTTGTAAGGTGGTGGGCAGTTGGTGTTGGCGCAGTGGCGCCTGTACGTCCTGGCACGGCAGCAAGTTCGTGCATGACGAGCGCCAAGTAAGTAACGAGCAACCTACAGACTCGATCTATCCACAGACAGCGAGGACAAGCCCACATGGGTTCAGTGATCAAGAAGCGACGCAAGCGGATGTCGAAGAAGAAGCACCGCAAGCTGCTGCGCAAGACCCGTGTGCAGCGTCGCAAACTCGGCAAGTAGCTCAGAAGTAAGTAGCGCCGACCCGTTTGGTGACTCGGCGCGCTCGCGCGACGGGCTGAGCCCGCCACCCACGCAACCTTCACGGTCGCGGGGCCTCATGGCCCAGGGGTGGCGGGCTCCTCGTTCGCTAGGCTCGTACCGATGACTGCAAACGTTCGGAAGGTGCCTGCACCCGCTGTGGTGCTGGTCACTGGTGGCGGCGGCGTGCTTGGTACCGAGCTGGCGATCAGATTGGCCCAGGACCCCGCAATCGAGCGCGTTCTCGCCGTGGATACCACGGTGCCGGACCGTGACCGTGTGCGTGGGCTCGGACGGGTCGAGTTCGTCCGCGCTGACCTTCGCGATCCAGCCCTCGTGAAGCTCATAGCCGCCGCCGGGGTCGACACGGTCGTGCACGCCGCCGTCAGCCAGGACTCGCCGCGTTCGGAGGGTGCCAGCTCCATGAAGGAGCGCAACGTCATTGGCACGATGCGCTTGCTCGCGGCCTGTCAACGGACGGCTTCGATACGTCGCGTGGTCGTCAAGTCGTCTTCTGCTGTCTACGGTTCCAGCGCCCGTGACCCGGCGCTGTTCACCGAGCAGATGGAAGCCCGCTCGGTTCGAAGCGGCTACGCCAAGGACTCGATCGAGATCGAGGGCTATGTCCGCGGTTTTGCCCGTCGCCGGCCCGATGTCGCGGTGACCACCCTCCGTTTCGCGAACGTCATGGGGCCTCGGGCACGCACCTTTCTCACCGACTACTTCGCCATGCCGTTCGTCCCCACCGTCCTGGGCTACGACGCGCGGATCCAGCTGCTGCACACTGACGACGCCGTGGCGGTGCTCGAGCTGGCCGCGAACGCGGATGCGTCCGGGTCGTTCAACGTGGGGGGTGACGGCGTAATCATGCTGTCGCAGGCTCTCCGCCGTGCCGGACGTGTCCCGGTGCCGGTACCGGCCCCATGGGTGGGGCCGGCCGGCCGGTTCTTCCGTGGTGCGCGGTTGGTGGACTTCTCCCCCGAGCAGGTCTCTTTCTTGAACTTTGGCCGGGCGATCGACTGCACGAGGCTGATCGAGGAGCTGGGATACCGGCCGCGGTGGACCACGATGGCGACCTTTGACGACTACGCGCACGCACATGGCCTGCGGCCGCTGCCTGATCGCAAGTGGGCGCGCGTGGTGCAGTCGGGTGCTGTCGCGTTGGCGGGGCGGCTCCGATGAGCGACAAGGTGATCCCGCTGCACCCGGCCTCTGGTCCCCGTGCTCGCCCTGCAGTGCCGCCCGCGAACGTGTCCGGACCGGACGAGCCCGAAGCTGTGCATGACCATGGTTCTTCGCCCGCAGCCGGTCTGCAGGACCAGGTGGCACACGCGGCGGCGTTTCTGCGCCGCCGGCTCGCGGGCGACTACGCCGTGGACCAGTTCGGCTTCGACGCCGAGCTCAACGACCACGTCCTGATTCCTGCGCTCAGACCCCTTTACGACAAGTGGTTTCGGGTGGAGGCGTCGGGGCTGCACAACGTGCCGGATACCGGGGGCGCCCTAGTGGTGGCCAACCACTCCGGAGTGATTCCACTGGACGCGTTGATGACCACCGTGGCCCTGCGCGACCATCATCCCGCGCACCGGGCGCTGCGCATGCTCGGTGCCGACCTGCTGTTTTCCACGCCGGTGCTCGGAGCGCTTGCACGCAAGGCGGGCCACACGCTGGCCTGCAACCCCGACGCCCAACGCCTGCTGGAGTCTGGTGAGATCGCCGCGGTGTGGCCGGAAGGGTTCAAGGGCATCGGAAAGCCCTTCGCCGAGCGGTACAAGTTGCAGCGCTTCGGACGCGGTGGGTTCGTGGCCGCCGCGCTGCGGGCCGGAGCGCCGATCGTGCCGTGCTCCATCGTCGGCGCGGAGGAAATCTATCCGAAGCTGGGTGAACTCAAGACCCTGGCCCGAACGCTGGGGCTGCCGTACTTCCCCGTCACGCCGCTGTTCCCGCACCTTGGCCCGCTGGGTCTGCTCCCGCTGCCCTCGAAGTGGTACATCGAGTTCGGTGAGCCTATCGAGACCGCTTCGCTGGGCGCGGAAGCCGCTGAGGACCCGATGGCCGTGTTCGACATGGCGGACCAGGTGAGGGAAGTGATCCAGGAGACGCTGTACCGACTGCTCTCCCAGCGCACGAACGTGTTCCTGGGCTGAGCGACCGGCGTAGGAACTACCTCGGTTCAGGAGCTGCGTCGGTGGTTCATGCCCGCAGCGACTGCACCGGCCAGGGCACCCGCACCGAGCAGCGAGGGCACTCCGATCTTGGCGGCCTTGCGCCCGGTGCGGAAGTCGCGGATCTGCCAGTTGCGGGCCCGGGCGACCTCACGCAGGTCCTGGTCCGGGTTCACCGCCACGGCAGTGCCGACCACCGACAGCATCGGCACGTCGTTGTGGCTGTCGGAGTACGCGGTGCAGCGCCGGAGATCGAGCCCTTCGCGGGCAGCGAGCGCCCGAACTGCCTGCGCCTTGGCCTTGCCGTGCAGGATGTCGCCGACCAGCCGGCCGGTGAACTTGCCGTCATCGCTCTCGGCCACGGTGCCCAGAGCCCCCGTGAGGCCCAGTCGGTCAGCGATGATCTGCGCCAGCTCCAGTGGGGTGGCGGTCACCAACCACACCTGTTGGCCGGCGTCGAGATGCATCTGCGCGAGGGCGCGGGTTCCGGCCCAGATACGGTCCGCAATGAGGTCGTCGTAGATCTCCTCACCGAGCCGCTTGATCTCCGCGGTGTCGCGACCGGCCACGAAGGAGAGAGCCTGCTCGCGCCCGGTGGCCACTGACGCGATGTTCTCCTTGCCGCTCACGCGGAAGCGCACCTGATGCCAGGCGAAACCGGCGAGGTCGCCCACGGTGAAGTACTTGCGCGCGGCGAGCCCGCGCGCAAAGTGCAGGATGCTCGCCCCCATCACCATGGTGTTGTCCACGTCAAAGAAGGCGGCGGCGGTGAGGTCACGGGGGACCGACGTAGACGGTTCGGCGGGCCACGAAGACGGTGACGTCGCTGAGGGCACTTCCGCCGAGCCTTGACCGTCACCAGAGCGTCTGGCCCCCGCCAAGCCCGCAATTGCGCTGGCCTCGCCGGTGATCGCTGCCCGGATCTGGGCAGCGGACGGCACCGCGCGTCCGAAGCGTCCGTTCTGTTGAGGCACGTGCACCTCCTGGATCAGCCTGCACGGTCGACGCACACTCGCTGGTCGATTGATTCCAGCCTAGCCGTCGCCCGCCACGGTGCTGGTGCCCGGAACCGGAACTCGCCTAGAAGGCGGCCGACATCCGGTGGTGTTCGGTGGATCGGGCGGCGGGAGCGGGGCGCTCGGGTATGAGCCGCAAGGTACCGATCAACCGGCGATACATTCTGTTGCGGGAACCTCGCGACGGGTTGAGTGAGGGTGCGGCCGCAACCAAGGCGGCACACACCTGCAGCTCCGAGGGCGCAGCGGCGAGCCGAATCGGCGAATCGTCTGCGTTTCCCGGCTCAGTCACCACGGCTGACCTCGCTCCCTGTCGCACGCCAACAGTCACTCCGGCGTGCCGAGAACCCGAGAGTTCCGGTCTCCCCGCAGTCTATGGGGATGGACCCTCGCGTGACCCTCAGCGCAGGGTGGCGGGCATCAGCGTGCCCAGCCGGCGAATCGCACGGTGCTGGAGTGCCTTCACTGCGCCCTCGTTGCGGCCCATCGCGGCAGCAGTCTCAGCGACGGA
>JADGOX010000216.1 GCA_017882745.1 Mycobacteriaceae bacterium
CCCTCCATGCGGACCTTGCCGGCCGCCTTGGCTGCCGCCATCGACCCGGCTGCTATCAGGTCGTCGAAGCCGACGATCTCGGCCTTGATGAAGCCGCGCTCGAAGTCGGTGTGGATGACACCGGCGGCCTGGGGTGCGGTGGCGCCCCGGGGGACGGTCCAGGCGCGCGCCTCCTTGGGCCCCGCGGTGAGGTAGGTCTGCAGCCCGAGGGTGTGGAAACCCGTGCGGGCCAAGGCGTTGAGGCCGGGCTCGCTCTGGCCGATGGACTCCAGCAGCTCCAAGGAGGACTCCTCGTCCAGCTCCAGCAGCTCCTGCTCCACCTTGGCGTCGAGGAACACGGCGTCGGCCGGTGCCACCGCCGCGCGCAGCTCGGCCACCCGCGCTTCGTCGGTGAGCACCGCCTCGTCGGAGTTGAACACGTAGAGGAACGGCTTGGCGGTGAGGAGCGAGAGCTCACGCAGCAGGGGGAGGTCCAGCTCCTTGCCCGCGGAGTACAGCGTCCGGTCGTCGCTGAGCACCTTCTCCGCCGCCTGTGCCGCCTCCAGCATCGGCTTGCGGTCCTTCTGCGTGCGCACTTCCTTCTCCAGCCGCGGGATGGCCTTCTCCAGCGTCTGCAGGTCGGCGATGATCAGCTCGGTCTCGATGACGGAGATATCCGCCAGTGGATCCACCTTGTTGTCGACGTGGATCACGTCGTCGTCAGCGAACACGCGGACGACCTGACAGATGGCGTCAGCCTCACGGATGTTGGCCAGGAACTTGTTGCCCAGCCCCTGCCCTTCGCTGGCCCCCTTGACGATCCCGGCAATGTCCACGAAGGACACGACTGCGGGCACCAGCTTCTCCGAGCCGAACACCTTCGCCAGCTGCGCCAGCCGCGGGTCGGGCAGGGCAACGATGCCGACGTTGGGCTCGATGGTGGCAAAGGGGTAGTTCGCCGCCAGCACGTCGTTGTTGGTCAGGGCGTTGAACAGGGTGGACTTGCCGACGTTGGGCAGTCCGACGATTCCAAGGGTGAGGCTCACGATCGATGGAGTCTACGGCGGTCCTGGGCGCAAGAAAGGCACTGCCTTGCTTCCGCCACCCGGGCATCACCTTCGCGGAGCGACCCGGCGGGTCGGGGTGGCGGTGAGTGGGTCTTCCGGCCAGGGGTGGCGGGGGTAGCGGCCGCGGAGGTCGGCGCGCACCTGCGGGTAGCCCTGCCGCCAGAACGACGCCAGGTCCGAGGTGACGGCGACCGGGCGCCCGGCGGGTGAGAGCAGATGCAGCACCACCGGCGCCCGTCCGCCGGCCAGCCGCGGGGACTCGGTCCAGCCGAACGCCTCCTGGACCTTCACCGCCAGCACCGGGGGCTCCTCGGGCGCGGCGGCGGGTGGGTAGGTCAGCCGTACCAGCGAGCCCGACGGCACCGCGACCCGCTCAGGCGCCAACTCGTCGAACCGGGCCGCCGCGGGCCACGGCAGCAGCCGGCGCAGCGCCGTGGTGACGTCGATGCGCCCGAGGTCGGCGGTTCGTCGCACGCGGATGAGCTCCGGCCCCAACCAGGCGTCGAGCCCCGCCAGCAACGCATCGTCGGACACGTCCGGCCACGGCGACCCCAGGTGATGGTGGCAGAAGGCCAGCCGCGCTCGCAGCTGCTCGGCCTCACCGGTCCAGCGCAGCACGCCCAACCCCGAGGTCTGCAGCCCGTCCCGCACGGCCCCAACCACTGCAGCCGGGTCGGGGTGGGCCAGTGGGGCCTCACGCAGCACGATGGCACCGAGGGTCTCACGCTGACGCACCACCAGTGCCCCGTCACTCCAGCGGACCTCCGCAAGCTCGTGCACCATCCCGGCGGCAACGGCCCGGGCGGTGGCCTCATCGACCGGGGCGGCCGAACGGATCCGCGCGGCCGCGCGACCCACCGGGCGGTCGGCCACCGCCACAGCCAGCCACTCGCTGCCCCGCAGCCCCGACGACGGGTCGAGCACCGCGCCGGTGCCGCCGGCCATCAGGTAGTCGGCGGACCCCGAAGTCCGCACCCGGGCGAGCCGGTCGGGGTGTGCGAGCCCCACGACGGTGCCCACGGCCAGATCGTCGGGCATCGGCGTCACCGAAGGGCCGCCCCGGCCCAGGCGGCGTACCTCCTTGTGCCACCGGGTGGCGGCTGCTCCGTCGTCTCCGCGCCGCAGCGCCCGCCAGCGGGTGACGAGGTCGTCGTCGCGACCCGCGAGGGAATCGTCCGAGAGCAGCGCGACAATCTCGCGGGCCCGTTGCGCACCCACCAGCCGGCCGCCGTCGAGCACCGCCCGGGCCAGGCGTGGGTGGGCGCCGATCGCGGCCATCTCCCGGCCCCGCGCGGTGATCCGCCCCGTGTCGTCCAGTGCGCCGAGCCCGGTGAGGAGCGTGGTGGCGGCGGTCAGGGCAGGGGCAGGAGGCTGGTCGAGCAGGGCGAGCCCGACGCCGCCGGGGGCACCCCAGGCGGCCACGGTGAGGGCGAAGCCGGTCAGGTCGGCGGTCGCGATCTCGGGGGCGGTGTGGGCGTCGAGGTGGGTGTGCTCTGCGGCGGACCAGCAGCGGTAGACCCTGCCCGGTCCCTCGCGCGCGGCGCGTCCGGCCCGCTGGTCCGCCGAGGCCCGCGACACCCGGGTGGTGACCAGCGCGGCCAGGCCACGGCGGTGGTCGGTGCGGGGCTGCCGCGCCAGACCGGCGTCGACCACCACCCGCACCCCGGGCACCGTCAGCGAGCTTTCGGCCACCGCCGTGGTCACCACCACCCGGCGACGCGGGCCCACCCGCAACGCCCGGTCCTGCTCGGCGCTGGACTGCCGCCCGAACAGCGGCAGCACCTCGGCCGCCCCCTGCAACCGTCGGGTGACGCCCTGGATCTCGGCCTCGCCGGGCAGAAACACCAGCACGTCGCCTTCGGCCTCGGCCAGCGCGCGCCGGACGACAGACGCCACGTGGTCGAGCAGCCTGGGGTCGACCCGCGCGTCCGCCAGCAGTGGCAACGGTCGCTCGGGCGGCGCCCACACGACGTCGAGGGGGTAGGTCGTCGCTTCCGCGGTGACCACCGGGGCCTCGGCCAGCGCTGCGACGAGCCGCTCGGTGTCCGGGGTGGCCGAGGTAGCCACCAGCCACAGGTCCTCACGCAGCGTCGCACGGACGTCCACGCCGAACGCCAGCACGAGGTCGGCGTCGAGGTGGCGCTCGTGCACCTCGTCGAGGATCACCGCGCCCACACCTGGCAGCTCGGGATCACGTTGTAGCCGCTGCAGGAGCAGGCCGGTGGTCACCACCTCTATGCGGGAGCCCGGCTGGCGTTCACCGCGCATGGCGTACCCGACGCGGCCACCGGGCCGTTCGCCGATCAGCGTGGCGAGCCGGGCGGCGGCGGCCCGGGTGGCGAGACGGCGGGGCTCGGCCACGACGACCGTGCCCTCCACGGCGTCGGCCAGGGCCAGCGGCAGCAGTGACGTCTTGCCCGAACCGGGCGGCGCGACCAGCACCGCGGTCCCGTGCTCGCGGACCACAGTGACGACCTCGGGCAGCGCGGCGCGCACGGGGAGATCCGCGCCCGGCGCAGACCGCGGCGGGAGCATGCGCGTGGCGGTCATCCCTGAGACGGTAATCGTCCGGACGGCCAACTCCGCCGGCCGAGCTTTCTCGTCAGGCCGGAAGGTTGTCGGTGGCCCATGCGGTCAGCTCGCGCAGAGCCGGGAGCAGCGCGTGGCCGGCCTGGGTCAGCGCGTAGGTGACGGCCAACGGTGGGCCCTCGTCGACGGAGCGCTGGACCAGCCCCGCCCCGGCCAGCTCGGTGAGCCGCTCCGAAAGCACCGAGTCGCTGATGCCGCTCACGGCGCGCCGCAACTCGGCAAACCCGGCTGGCCCCGAGAGCAGTGTCCCCAGGATCACGCCGTTCCAGCGCTTGCCGAGAAAGCCGAAGGCGCGCGCCAGCGCCGCGTCGCACACCCGGGGCTCGTGCTCCACGTCACGCTCCTTGACCATGCCGCCATCCTACCGGGGTGCTAGGTTCGAGCATGCAACTTCTATTTTGCTAGCAACATCGGAAGAGAGAGCGCAATGACGGACATATCGGACGGCACCACGACCCTGCCCCGCCTCGACGACGCCGGCCGGCGCACGCTGTTCACCGAGGCCAGGACCTCGAACACCTTCGCGCCGACGCCGGTGACAGACGACGAGCTGGCTGCCATCTGGGAACTCGCCAAGTGGCCACCGACTGCCGCCAACACCCAGCCGCTGCGCGTGCTCTACGTCCGCACAGAGGAGGGCCGGGCGCGCCTGGTCGGTCACATGAACGAGGGCAACAAAGCGAAGACCGCAGCAGCCCCGGCCATCGCGGTGCTCGCGCTCGACACCCGCTTCCACGAGCACATCCCCACCTTGCTGCCCTTCAAGCCCGAGCTGAAGGAGATCTTCGCGGCCAACGAGGACATGCACACCGACACCGCACGGTTCAACGCCGCCCTGCAGGCCGGGTACTTCCTGCTCGCCGTCCGCGCGCACGGCCTGGCCGCCGGACCCATGGCCGGCTTCGACGCCGCCGCGGTCGACGCCGATTTCTTCCCGGACGGCGGCTGGCGCTCAACCCTCGTCGTCAACATCGGCCACCCCGGC
>JADGOX010000217.1 GCA_017882745.1 Mycobacteriaceae bacterium
GAACATTGCGCCGACCCCGGCGGGAACCATCCACGTTTCCGGCGCAAGGCCGTCGATGGCGGCAGCAGCGTTGGCCGCCCAGTGCGGGCCGGAGATCGCGCCTGCGCCCAGCAACGCCTCCCGAATCCCTACCACTCCTGCGCCGATGAGCACTAGGGCAAGCAGCATCCCGACAACAGCTGCCGCCGGCCCAGCCACCGGATCTCTGCCCTGTGTCTGACCAACCCGCGGCTGAGCAACCTGCGGCTGGCTCATTGCAGGTCCCGCCGCTCAGCGGCCCCCGCGCCGTGCACCACGTTATCAACGACGACGTCCACCTTCTCCACGATGAGCCCAGTGCAGCGTTCGACCTGATCGGTCACCCGGGTACGCACAGCTGCGCTCACCCCGGCGACCGAGCGCGGCCACGCGGCAGCGATGGCGATGCGCATCCGCACGTGACCACCATTGACGGTGGAATCCACCCGAGGCAGGGAACGACCGACCATCCGTCCGGGCTGGCTCACCACACCCGCGACACCGCGTGCGGCGTACTCGGCGACGTGGTTCACTGCGCGGTCCCGGACCGTCAACGAGCCTCGGCCGCCTACCTCCGGTCCGGCGGTGTCGATCGGGTGCTCAGCCACGGTTACGTCCACGAAGAAGCTCGCCGAGGTCAAGCTTGCCGTCGTAGTGCGCTCCAATCACGACGCCCACGATGGCAAGCACCAGCGCAATGAGGAACCCGCTGAATCCACCGGCAGCCGCGGCAATGCCGAGCAGGAGGCCGGTGAAGAGTCCGGTGGTGGTCAGGTTCATGTTTCGCTCCAAGTTGACATGACATCTTCGATGACGACATCCACCGATCCGGTGACCAGCGGTGCGACCGCACGCCGAACGGCCTCGGCCACCTGGTGCACCGAAGACCCATAACTGACGACCACATGGACGTCAGCTCCGCTCTCGGTGATCCGCACACCCGTAGCCTGCCGACCAGGAAGGTACGTGGCTGCCTCACCGAACATGCCGCCGTGCAGGCCCGCCACACCGTCGACCGCCAGGGCCGCGGCGGCGATGACATCGGCTGGTGAGGTCATTGCACGCGGGACGGGGCGTCCTCGGACGCGTAGTCCTCACCGTCGTTGAGGTAGACGTCGTGCACGTCGATGTTGACCTCGGTGACCTCCAGGCCCGTCATCCGCTCCACTGCGGCGATGACGTTGCGGCGAATCCCGGCGGCCAGGTCGGCAATGCCCACGCCGTAGTCGGCGACGATGTCGATGTCGATGGCAGTCTGCCGTTCGCCGACCTCAACAGCCACACCCTGCGCGTGGTTGACCCGCGCACCGGGAATCCGTTCGCGAAAGGCGCCCACGGCGGACCCGCCACCCACGGAGTGCACCCCGCTGACCTCCTTGGCGGCGATCCCGGCGATCTTCGACACCACCGTGTCCGCGATGGTGGTATTGCCCGTCGGCGTGGTCAGCGGCGAGAAGGGCCGCGGAGCAGGCTCGGCACCGGACTCCTGCGCGGGTTCCTGGGTCTCTACCATCGTGGTGCTCTCCTTTGTCGGCCGTGCCGTCGGCACCCGAACGCCGCCGTGTGAACCAGGTTACTTCTGCTGCCAGCGCCTCGTCTGCCACCCTGGCTCGGTGTGGCGACCACCGAGGTACCGGGCCACACCGCAGTTTGGCACTACATTCGGTAGTCGTACGGTGACATACAGATTTCTGGACCACGGTTTGGAGAAGGTAATGCGAACTCGTACCTCGACGGCAATAGCTGCGGCACTGTTGGGTGGACTGGCGCTCAGCGCCTGTGGTTCCAACCAGTCGGCTGCGCCCGGCCCGGTGACGACCACCGCGAGTTCGTCTGCCCAGCCTACGACCGGCACTGCATCCACCACGGCTTCCGGTGCCACCAGTGCAGGGACGGCGAGCACTCCGGCCACAGCACTGTCCTCGGGATGTGCGCCCGCCGGCACGGGTGTTCCCGCGGGTGCCGTCACCAAGCAGGTCATCGACGTCGACGGGGACGGACGTCCCGACACGGGGTGGATCAGCGGTGGCACCAACGTCGGAATCACCACGGCTTCGGGGGCAACGTTCAGCGTCCCGATCAACCTTGCCGGCGGTGGGCCGCGCTCAGTCCTCGTGGAGAACACCGACGGCAGGGGCACCATCGCCGCGCTGGCCAGCGACGGACGCACCGTCGACCTCCTGCTCGTGAGGAACTGCGGAATGTTCGAGGCCAAGAACATCCAGGGCGAGACCTACCAGTTCGACCTGGGTTACCGCGGCACCGGGACCGGCGTCGGGTGCTCCCAGGTGGCCGGCACCCCGGGGCAGAGCCTCGTGGGTCTGAACGTCAACCTGAACGCGGCCGGACAGCCGGAGAGCGTGCGGCGCACCCAGATCATCATCGAGGGCACCTCGGCGCGTAACGGCGCTACCGACACCATCCAGGTTGCGGGTAACCCCGCTGCCGCGGCGTCCGGTGCCCAGATCAGCTGCGGCGACCTCACGATGAGCAAGGACGGCGTAGTCGAACGCAATTGATGTTCGGCGCTTGCGCCCGACTCAGTGCGCGTCGACGTGCTGGCGTACTGCGTCGAGTTGCGCTGACGTGCCCAGGGCGATGAGGATCGTGTGCGGGGCCAGGCATGTGTCCGGGGACGGGTTGGCGGTGAACTGCCCGGTAGCGGAACGGATGGCCAGCAGCAGGGCCCCGGTGGCCTCACGGAGCGCGACGTCCGCCAGGGACCGGCCGACGAGCAGTGACGTGGCGGTGATCTCGACTTCCTCGATCCGGTAGTCGAGGGTCTCGTCGTGCATGACCACGTCGAGGAACTCGCTGACGTGGGGCTGTAGCGCGAAGGCCGCCATCCGCCGGCCGCCGATCAGCTGTGGGTTGACCGCACGGTTGGCGCCGGCGCGCAGCAGTTTGGACTTCGATCCTTCGGTGCGGGCGCGCGCGATGATGATGAGGTCGGGTCGAAGCGCACGGCTGGAGAGTGTCACGTAGACATTGCCTGCATCGGTGTCGAGCGTCGTGATCAGGGCGAGGGCGCGGTGAATCCCCGCGGCTTCGAGGACGCGATCGTCGGTGACGTCGCCGAGCACAGTGGGATGCTCGAGTCCGTTGAGCCGAGCTGGGTCTCGGTCGACCACGACAATCGGCTTCCCGAGCGAGCTGAGGTACTGCACGCTCGCGCTGCCCACGCGGCCCCATCCGCAGATGATGATGTGTCCGGTCATCCGGCTGATCTGGCGATCCATGCGCCGTCTCCCCATTTGTTGGCGTAAGTGTCCCTCGATGAGTGCTTCGAGTAGGACACCAAAGGTGTACAACGCGGTTCCGACACCCGTCAGGATGAGCACGATGGTGAACAGCTGGCCGGCTGCCGTCAGGGGGTGGACCTCACGGAAACCGACAGTCGTGACCGTGGTGACCGTCTGGTACACCGCGTCGAGAACTCCGAACCCGAGCATGACGTAGCCGACGGTCCCGGCGAGGAGCACCAGCCCGAACGCCAGGATTGTTCGAACAATCCGTCGCAGCGGGCCCACTACTACTCCCGCGTCGCGTCGATGGTGATGTGGCTGATGGCGTTGTGGAACTGCCATGCGGACTGGTTGGCGGCGTCGAGGTGCTGCGCGACCTGGTGCAGTTCGTCAGCCGCCTCGGCGCAGCGTGCCGCGGGATTGTGGGTGCCGCTGTCATCGGAGAGCACGTGACCGAACGGGAGCTGGCCGACCTGCGCCGCGCAGCCGATCGCGATATTGGCCAGTGCCCGCGTCACCTCATCGAAAGCGCCCCCCAGTGTCGAGAGGTCCTCTGTGCCCAACGCCGGCGCTGTTTGCTCGCCATCTGGGACGGCACGGCGGAGGAGGTCACCTGCAGCTACCAGGGCTCTGACCAGATCGGACGATTGTTCCTCGTTCATGAACGACTCCCCGTTTGGTGACAATGCTGTGGTCAGTGTGTCCGATAGCCCATGCGCCTGGCGACCCTCAGACGTGTGAGCGGTGCTGCAGCGGCGAACAGGCCTGTATCGCTCCCGCAACATCCGCCCGCACGTTGCGTGCCCGTTCAGACTCCGGGGCTCAGGACACGCGGACCCCGTACGGGGGCTGTCATGAAGCGCACGGTGCAGTTCTGACGACTGGGGAAGTCGGCGAATCGCAGGGGCAAGGATGCTGATCGCCAGCCGACTGCACCGTGGTGTGGTCCTCGAACTCAAGCTCGGCCAGTTCAACCCACGTGGCCTTGCGCATGCGGGTCGGTCTTCTTGGCGCGAGCGGTGTGTGGCGGTCGGCATGGCTGGTTGCTCGCTGTCAGCTGGTAGCAGACGTCAGAACTGGTCGGCCGCAGGCGCTGAGCGGCGGCGAGCAGCAGTCCGTGACGCGGGACGAGCGGTGGCGGCCTCTCACCTGCAGAGACCCGTGGCCGTCACCAACTACGATGACGACAGCATGTGTCCGATGTCCCATGTCCCATGTCCCATGTCCCGTGAGACGGGAGACCGTGAAATGGCCGAGCAACCGCACGCTGTCGTGATCGGCGACATCGAGGTGGCCCGACGGACGTGCTCCGAACTGGTCGCGCACGGGTTTGCGGTCACCCACCTCCCGCATCCGACGGACTCAGAGATGCGTGTAGCTTTGACACAGGCCGTGCGCGCGGTGGCGGTCCTCGTACGGGGCGACGTCATCGCTCTGCGCTATGCCCTCCTCGTCGAACATCTGCTGCCCGAAGTGCGCCTGGTTGTGACGCTGTTCGATCGAACCGTCGCCGAGCAGCTCGTGCGGGTGGTCCCCAACTGCCAGGTCACCTCGCCGGCGAACGTCGCGGTGCCGTCTATCATCGGCGCCTGCGTCGGGCCCGACGTCCTGGCCGTTTCATCACAAGCCGGGGAGCCGACGATGGTCCTCGCAGCGGGTGAAGGGATCGAGCTGCGGCAGTGGTCACGACGCGGATGGCTGCGCAGGCTGCCCGGGGCGCTCGCGGGCCAGGTTCGCCCCCACGACGCAGCCACCCGCTTCCTGTTTATCGGGTTGTCGGGGCTGGCGAGCATCCTGCTTATGGACTGGTCCTTGGCCGTGACTGCCTTGCATGAAACGGGAATTCGGGCGTTTTACATCGCGACCCGTGTGGTCGCCACCGTCGGCCCCGGCGATGCCGAAGCGCATGCGCCGAATTGGTACCAGGTAGTCTCCTCCGTCTCCATGCTGCTGACGATCGTGTTCACCGCGGTCTTCACGGCCGGGGTCATCAACAGGCTGCTGTCCAGCCGAAGCATCGGCATCATCGGGTCTCGGACCATCCCCACGCGCGACCACGTAGTGGTCATCGGACTGGGACAGGTGGGTCTGCGGCTCTGCATCGAACTCCGCCGGCTCGGGATCAGCGTCGTGGCCGTCGAGCGCGACCCGCGAGCAGTCAACCTGCGTCTGGCCAGGGCCGCCAAGGTGCCTGTCCTGATCGCCCATGGCGAGGACCGGGGGGTCCTGAAGAAGCTCTCCCTGCACCGCGCTCGTGCGCTCGCGGCCATGGGAGCCGAGGACCTCGACAACATCGAGGTGGCCATCGCAGCCTTGGCGCTTGCCCCAGACCTTCGCGTGGTCCTGAGAGCCGGCGATGGCGACGTGATCACCGAGACGAGGTCGTTGTTCAAAATCGGTGAGGTCCGCAACGTCTCTGCTCTGACGGCCTTCGCGGTGGCCCTGGGGTTGGTCGGGCAGACGCCCCGCGCGGTCTACGCCCGGGGGCATCAGATGGGCGCGATTCCCTGGGCGGTTCCTGACGCAGGCACCATCCTTGATGCCGAACTGCACCGCCCGAGCTCGCGCTGTGACTGCGGTGCGACTCCCGACGTCTGAGACCGGCGCGAACCGAACCGGTCCAGCTGTCACGCCATGTCCTCGTACTCGGTCGCCGATGACGACGGCTCACGAGGAAGTCCACCAGTTCGGCTACGGCGTGTCGGGTGGAGTGATCGTGTAGTTCCATTCGCCGAAGTCCGCAAGGCTCGATGCTTCCGCTCCTTTCGCCAAGCAACTCCCTGTCGGGTTTCAGCGGGAGTCACCTCGGCCAGGGCGCGCCACACCCTCGGTGCCGAGGCCACCGGCCCCAGCACCCGCGCCCACCCTCAGCAGATGCGGGGCAGCTGCTCCCCGAGCGGCAGGTCGACGATGCGGGTGCCGCCGATGCCAGTGCGCACCACAAGCACCCCGGGGTGTGCGTTGACGACGGTGCCGATCCGGCAGGCACCCCGTCCTTCCGGGCGTCCCTGCATGACCTCCAACAGCTGGTCGGCCGCTGCAGAGTCCACCATCGCCACCAGCCGGCCCTCATTGGCGATGTAGAGCGGGTCCAGACCCAGCATCCCGCACCCCGCGGCTACCGCCTCAGGTACCGGCACGTCGCGCTCGACCAGCTCGACGCCAAAGCCGCCCTCGGCCGCGAGCTCGTTGAGACTTGCGGCGACCCCACCGCGCGTCGGGTCCCGCAGAGCGTGTACCGCACCCGGTACCGCCGCGAGCATCGCTGCGACCAGGCCACCCAACGCGGCGGTATCGCTTTCCACGACGGTGCCGAACTCCAAGCCCTCTCGTACGCTCATGATAGCGATGCCGTGCAGGCCGATCGGGCCGCTGACGAGCACGGCGTCGCCCGGCCGGGCGTGTTCGGCGCCCAGCTGCAGCCCCGCCGGGACCAGCCCGATCCCGGCGGTGTTGACGAACAGCCCGTCGCCGTTACCAGTGTCGACAACCTTGGTGTCGCCGGTGACCAGCCGCACCCCGGCCGCCGAGGCAGCGACACCCATCGCGGCAGCAATGGCCTGCAACGTCCGCAGCGCCAGACCCTCCTCGAGGATGAAACCGCACGACAGATACAGCGGCACAGCCCCGCTCATCGCCAGGTCGTTGACGGTGCCATTCACCGCCAGCTCACCGATGCTGCCGCCAGGGAAGAAGAGGGGCTGCACCACGTAGGAGTCCGTGGTGAAGGCGAGCCGCGCGCCCCCGACGTCCAGCACGGCGCTGTCACCCGGGCCGTCCGGGCCCGCGGCGCCGAACGCAGGCACAAACAGGTGCTCCACCAACTCTGCGGTCAGCCGCCCGCCACCACCGTGACCCATGACAATGTTGTCGCGGTCGCGCAGCGGTGCGGGACAGGTCCAGCCCTGGAGGTCGAGCGCCGTCATCTCGGGTGATGGGGCGATCTCGGGCGACACGGTCTCAGACAACGGGCACCTCCGTGCGCTGGGAGATCGTGACGGAACCTGGCTCGAGCCGACGGTACTGGTAGTACGCCGCGCAGGCGCCCTCGTTGCTGACCATCGTCGCACCGAGCGGCCGCCTCGGGGTGCACTCCTTGCCGAACGCCTCACATTGCGACGGCTTGATCAGCCCCTGCAACACCTCGCCGCTGCGGCACAGGGTCGACTCTGGCGCGGTCACAGTGGCCACGTCGAACCGACACTCCGCGTCGTAGTCGTGCCACCGATCCGACAGCTTCCAGCCGCTCTGCGGGATCATCCCGATCCCGCGCCACGAGCGGTCGGTCACCTCGAAGACGTCCTCGAGGACGGCCTGCGCGACAGGGTTGCCCTTGGCCGTGACCGCGCGGGCGTAGGCGTTCTCCACCCGAGCGTCGCCGGCCTCCAGCTGCATCACCGCCCGTCGGATGCCCTCGAGCACGTCGAGCGGCTCAAAGCCGGTGACGACCATCGGAACACGGTAGCGCTCCACGAGCGGGTCGTACTGTTCGGTGCCCATGACGCTGCAGACGTGCCCGGCAAGCAGGAACGCCTGCACTCGACGCACCGGCGAGTCGAGCAGCGCCTCGATCGCCGGCGGCACGAGCACGTGCGAGACCAGCAGCGAGAAGTTGGTCAGGCCCCGTCGCTTCGCCGCGACGACGGCCATCGCGTTGGCTGGGGCTGTCGTTTCGAAGCCGATGCCGAAGAACACCACCTGCCGATCCGGCAGCTGCGCGGCCAGCTCGACCGCGTCCAGCGGGCTGTAGACGACGCGCACGTCGCCACCGCCGCTCTTGATGCCGAACAAGTCCTGGTTGCTACCCGGGACCCGGAGCATGTCGCCGAACGAGCAGAACGTGACCTCTGGTCGGGCGGCAATCGCTAGCGCCTTGTCCAGGGTCTCCAGAGGGGTGACGCAGACCGGGCACCCCGGCCCGTGGATGAGCTCGATCTGCTCGGGGAGCAGCTGGTCGATCCCGTGCCGGATGATCGAGTGCGTCTGGCCGCCGCAGACCTCCATGAGCGCCCACGGCCGCGTGGTCACGGCGTGGATCTGCTCGAGCAGCTTCTGGGCGCGCTCGCTGTCATGGAACTCGTCGAGGTACTTCACGACGCCAGCCCCCGCGAGCTGGCCGCCCGAAAGGGTGTCGTGCCGTTGAACTCCTCGTCGATCAGCCCGAGTGAGTCGAACAGTGCGAGGGTGTCCAGTGCAGACGCCTCGTCGAGTTTGGTGAGGGCGAAGCCGACGTGCACGATCGTGTAGTCGCCGACAACGACGTCGGGGACGTAGGCGAGGCAGACCTGTTTGCTCACACCGCCGAACTCCACGGTTGCCATCCGCTCCGGGCCGTCACCCCACGTCGCGACGACCTTGCCTGGGATACCTAGACACATGACTGCTCCTCGGGGTTGATCCGAACTCTGGCTGTGCTTCCGGCAATTGCGGCCTGCCCTAGCGACAGTCCGCCGTCACCGCAGGGCACGTGCCGGTGGGTTACGACACGCAATCCGCGGGTGGCGAGCCCGGCGCGGGTGGCGCGCAGCAACTCAACATTGGCGAACACGCCGCCCGACAGGGCGACGACGCCGAGACCCGCCCCGGCGCAGGCCGCGGCGGCGACATCGATGACGACGGCGGCGAGCGAGGCCGAGAAGCGCGCGCCGACGACTGCGGGGGTGACGCCGGCGCGGAGGTCGGCGACGATCGAACGGACCACGTGGGCGGCATCGAACACCCCGTCGCGCACCGCAAACGCATAAAGTCGGCCCGCAGTGGCATTGCGCACCAACACCTCCAGCTCCAGCGCGGCCTGCGCCTCGTAGGACACCTCCTGTCGAACCCCGCACAGCGCGGCGACCGCGTCATAGAGCCGACCCACGCTGGAGGTCATCGTGCACCCGAAGCCGGTTTCGAGTTGACGGCGCACGATGCCGAGTTCGACCGGCGAGCACGCCGCGACGGGCGCCAAGTCGCTGTCCCAGGGGACGCCCGCTGCTGCGAGGTGGGCGAGCGCCGAACGGGCGGGGCGGCGCACGGCGGCATCACCACCGGGCAGTAGCACGGGGGCAAGGTGGCCGACGCGCCGAGAGTCACCGTCTGGGTCGACGATAAGAACCTCGCCGCCCCAGATGGTGCCGTCGCAACCGTAGCCTGTGCCGTCGAACGCGACTCCGACAGCCGGCTCGTCGAGGCGGGCCTCCGCCAGCGCCGAGGCGATGTGCGCGTGGTGGTGCTGCACGCGCACGAGTGGCACGTCCCAGCTGCGGGCGAGCTGCTCGGCGAGCCGGACAGAGGCGTACCCGGGGTGGGCGTCGCAGGCGATCACTTCGGGGCGCACCTTCAGCAAATCCACGAGGTGGTGGGCCGAGCGCTCCAGGGCCGCGGCGCCCTCCGCGCTGCCGAGGTCGCCGACGTGCTGTCCGGGCCAGGCGTCGGTGCCCGCTGCAAGGCAGACGGTCGCCTTGAGGTCGCCACCGACCGCGAGCACTGGCCGAACGGCCCGCGCCAGCCGCACAGGCAACGGGGCGTAGCCGCGAGACCGCCGCAGCAGTGTCGGTGCCCCATCCACGATCCGCACAACCGAGTCGTCGCACGGCAGGTGCACGGGCCGGTCGTGCACGAGGAAGCCGTCGGCCAGCGGGGCGAGACGCGTGCGGGCGTCGGTGTCGTCGAAGGCGAGCGGCTCGTCGGTGAGGTTGCCGCTGGTCAGCACCAGGGCGGTCGGGCCAGGCTGGGCGAGTAGCAGCACGTGCAGCGGAGTCGAGGGCAGCTGCACCCCCAGCTCGTCGAGGCCCGGGGCGACTCCCGGCGCGGTGCGCGCATCGGGTCGCGCCTGCAGCAGGACGATCGGCCGGGCCGGGGACGTGAGTGCAGCGGCCTCCGCCTGGTCGACGTGGGCGAGCGACCGGGCAGCGTCGAGGTCCGCGACGAGCAGAGCGAAGGGCTTGTCGGGTCGGGCCTTTCGGCGACGCAGCTCTGCCACCGCATGCTCATCGCCGGCGTCGCAGGCGAGGTGGTAGCCGCCGAGGCCCTTGATGGCGACGATGCGCCCCTCCGCGAGCAGGTGCCGTGCCTCCGCAAGGGCGTCCTCCCCGGACAGGGCACCCAGGGCGAGCACCGGCCCGCACGCGGGGCACGCGGTCGGCTCGGCGTGGAAGCGCCGGTCGCGCGGGTCCGCGCGCTCCCGCGCGCAGTCGTCGCAAAGCGCGAAGGAGGCCATGGTGGTACGCGAGCGGTCGTAGGGCGTGCCGGTGATGACGGTGAAACGCGGCCCGCAGTCGGTGCAGTTGCCGAAGGGGTAGCGGAAGCGGCGGTCGGCGGGGTCGGCGATCTCGGCGAGGCAGGCGTCGCACGCGGCGACGTCGGGCGGGACCATCGCGACGACCCCGAAGCCTGCCTCACTGCTGGCCGCGATCGTGAAGCCCGTCCCGCGACACACCGGCAGAGGCTCCGCGCTGACGCCGTCGACGACGGCGAGACGAGGCGCCTCCTCGACCAGCCGCCGGCGGAACTCCGCGAGCGCTGCCGGCGGGCCCTCCAGCTCGAGCACGACGCCGGCAGCGTCGTTGCCGACCCAGCCCGTCAGCCCCAGTCCCGTGGCCAGTGAGTGGACGAAGGGCCGGAACCCGACGCCCTGCACGACCCCGCGTACCCGGATCCGCTCGCGGACCGCCGCCTGCCTTGCCGCTGCCCCCGGCACGAGCAGGCTGGTCACCGGCCGAGCTCCCAGAGCATCACGCGGTTGTTGCCGGAGTCGGCGACTGCGAGGGTACAACCGGACAGCGCGATGCCGTACGGCCAGCACAGCGTGTCGTCGCGGACGGACTCCCAGCGGTTCTCCCCGCCGCCGTCGAAACCGTCCTGCCCGAGGACTTCGTCGGCTGGCGTGCCGGTCGCGGTCGGCAGCGTCCGCCAGACGAGCACCCGGTTGTTGGCGGTGTCGGCAACAACGAGCCGCCCGGCGTCGACGGCCAGGGCGTACGGGAAGCGGAGCCGGACTGGGCCCTGCGGGCCGTACGGCCACTCACCTGTCATGGTCAGGTCCACCTGTCCCAGTGCGAACTCCGCTGACCGTTCGGTGGTCGGCGGCGGCGTCCAGGCGAGCACGCGGTGGTTGCCTGCATCGGCGACCAGCAGCACGTTGTCGGTGCCGGCGACCGCGTGCGGCCAGCGCATGCTGCCCCCGGTCGGGGCGGCCCCGCGGTTGTCGGACCGGTCGTGAGGGTCGTCCTGGCCGAGCACCACGTCCGCCGGGCGTCCGGGCTCGAGGCGCCCGCGCCAGCCAAGTACCCGCTTGTTGCCGGTGTCGGTAACCCACGTCCAGCCCGCGACGTGCGCGATCCCGAACGGCCAGTAGAGCGAGGAGCCGTCGCATTCCCCGCCACGGTTCGGTTCGACAGCGGCCAGGTTGTCCTGCCCGACGACGAAGGTGGGCGCGGTGTCGCTCGTCGTGGGGATGCCGTCATAGACGAGCACCCGGTGATGCCAGGCGTCCGCAACGTGCAGATCGCCGTCGATGACACACACGCCGGTCGGCAGTCGCATTCCGTTCTCCGGGCCACGACCGCCCGCGGCGGCGCCCTCGGTCGTCATGTCCGGCTGGCCGAGGACGACGTCGGCGGGAGTGCCGTCGGAGTCGGGTATACCGTGCCAGAGCAGAACGCGGTGGTTGCCGGTGTCGGCAACGACGAGCACGTCTCCGGCCACGTGGACGCCGCGCGGGGCGTACATCTGCGAGGCTGTGGCCGCGGCGTCGGGCAGACCGAGCCCACCGGGCGAGGCGGCCCCGAGCCGGACTCGCGGCCGACTGCCGAGCGCGCTCGTGCTCACGGTGCGTGAACCCGCGACGGCCCCTGTTCCGACGCTCGCCGTGGGGCGGTGCCCTACGCTCGCCGCCGGGCTGCCGGCCGTCGTAATGGAGATCCTCACCGGGCACCTGCGGGGGGCCGCAGCTGAACGGTGCCCTCGTTGTCACGAACCGGCACGGCGGTCAGAACGAGCCCGGGCACCGAGAGGCTCTCGCCGGTCAGCGCGTCGAACTCCAGGCCGTGCGCGGCGCAGGTGATGGTGCACTCGTCGACATCGAGGCGGCCGCCGTCGAGAGGCTCGCCCTGGCGCGGGCACGCGTTGACCCAGGCGGCGAGGGCGTGCCCCGCGACGAGCACCACCGCAGTGGTCCCGCCGACGTCGACGCGTCGCAGCTGGCCAGGCAGCACCCCGAGGCGCGGCGGGCCGTCGACCCAGGCCGTTCCTGGGCGGACCATCAGCGACGACAGCGCGATGAGCGTCGGCTCCTTCACCGGCTCCTCGACCTCGACGGCGGTGAGACCGTGCACCGCATGCATGAGCGCCTTCCCGACGCCGTCCTTCATCTCCGCGCCGGAGCAGCCGGTCGCCCCTGGCAGGCGCAGCACCGCCTGCGTTCCCTCAACCCGCACCAGCTCCCCGGTCAAGCCCTCCGCGACCAGCTCGTCGAACGCCAGCCGGGTGCGCGTCGCAAGGTCGGGCGCCCGCACCAGTCCGTGCAGCTGGAACAGCGTGAGCACCTCGGGCACGTCCACAAGCGCGAACAGCAGCTCACGGCCACGCGGGTCGGCTCGCAGGTCGGTGATGATCCGGGCGAGCCCCACGCGGTGCAGCTCATCCAGGGCGTCCTTGAGCTCGATCGCGACGACCTGCACAGGCGCAGGAAGGGTGCTGACCTTCGTGAGCGCGGTATCGACTCGCGCTGCGAGCTGCTCCAGCGACGTGGGGTCCTCGAGGGCTGTCATGCACTCTCCTGGGCGAGGAGCCGCACGGCCTCCAGCTCAACGAGCGTGGCGACGACCGCGTCCGCTGACCTGTTGTCGCCGGCCGCCGCGAACAGCTGCTGCGCGGCAACGAGCTTGTCGTGCGCATGGTCGGTGATGCCCAGGTGCGCGAGAGCGTTGCCCTGGTTGGCCAGCACCCGAGCGCAGCCGAGCGGATCGACGGTTGGGTCGCGGACGGCGAGCAGCTCCTCATAGTGGTCGACGGCCTCGGCGAGGTTGTCCTGCTGGTGCGTCGAGGGCAGGTACTGCAGCGCGTTGGCGAGATTGAGCGTGACGCTCGCCCACTGCAACGGGAATGACTCGCGGTCCCAGACCGTCAGCGCGTCGCGAAGCGCCTGCACGGCGATGCCCAGGCGCAACGCATCGCCGGCCTCCACCATCGGGGTGGCGAGGTGGCACAGGGCGAGGTTGGTCTGCGCCTCGGCGAACAGCTGCGGGTGCGTGTCTCGGCGGAACACCACCAGCGCCTGCTGGTAGCACCGGACGGCCTCCTTGAGCACTCCAGCCCGACCATCCGCCGTGCTCTGCAGCGCGACGCCCCGTCCGTAGAGCAGCTCGGCTCGCACTTGCGTCTGCGCCCCGGTGGGGAGCAGCGCGAGAGCCTCCGCGTAGCGCCGTGGCGCATCCTGAGGCTCAAGGTCGGCGAGGGTGCCGAGCAGTTGCGCGGCCAGGGCCGGCAGCACGGGACGCGCTGCATCGACAGCAAGCTCCAGCAGCGCCGCGGCCTCTGACGATGTGCGGTGCTCCAGGGCGTCCGCAGCCTGCGTGAGCAGTACCACGGCAAGCAGCTCCCCGTCGACATCGACGGCGTCCGGAGCCTGGTCCAACAGGCCGGCGGTGAAGGCCGCTGCGTCGAGCAGCACCCGGAGCTCACCGGTCAGCTCCGTCCGCAGTGCGAAGTAGCGCTCCCGAGAGGGGTCGATCACGAACGCATCGAGGCGCAGCACCGGGTCGTCGGCGCCGGCGATCAGCGCGAGCGCCCCATCGACATCGCCGTTGAGTGCCAGCGCGTAGAAGGCGAGGCCGTCGGGGCAGATCGTCGGGACGATCCCCCGGGCCACAGCGGCGACGACGTCAGCGGCGCCAGGCACGTCAGGCAGCAGCAGACCCCCCGCCGGCAGCGGCAGGACGCCGACGGGCTGCGGGCGGAGCAGCGCGGTCACGGCAGCTCGGGGTTGGCGAAGTTCGGGGCGTCCTTGCTGGAGTCGCCGGCACCTTCGTAGCGCTTGGCGCTGCGGTCGATCAGGCTCGCAGCCAGCTCAGCCTTCTGCCTGGTGGCGTGCGTGCCGACCTGCTGGCGCTGCGCCCCGTCGCCTTGGACCGTGGTGACGATGACCTCGAACTGACCGTCCGAGGTCTCCTCGACCGTGGTCTCATAACTCATCGGCTCTTCGCCGGAACCGGGCGTCGGTGTGGTCATGGACTGTCTCCTTCTGGTGCGAGTTCGGACAGAAGCCGCTCGGCGAGGTCGCGCATCGTCGCATCGACAACCGTGCTGAGTGGGTCCCCATGGCCCAGGCTCTTCGCCTCGACCAGCCAGACAGCGACGTCAGGGGGGTAGTCGTCCTTGAGCAGCCACCGGCCGAAGGCCAGCGCCTGGTCCCAGCGGAAGGCATGCAGGTTGATGCCCTCGGGCGGCGGCAGCTGTTCGAGCCGCTCGCCCGGCACCCGGAAGAGCGTCCCGGGCGGGTGGCCTGAGTCGGTGCTGGCGTCGACAATGACAACACGGTCCTGGCCGCGCATGGCGAACGCGACGTCCATTCCGGCGGTGCCGGCGTCTGCCAGTCGCACACCCGCGGGTGTGCCGAGGGCGGCGAGATGGCGGACGAGGATGGGCCCGACGGCGTCGTCGCCGCGCAGCAAGTTCCCACACCCGATGACAAGCGTCTTCGTGCCGGCGACCAACGCCGGGTCAGCCCCGGTGACAAGCCCGAGCCCACCCACTCCTCAGACCATCCCGTTGACGACGAACTCCGAGAGCTTCTTGCCGCTGGCATCGTAGGCATGGACGGTGCACACGAGGCACGAGTCGAAGCTGCGGGCGATCTGGCCGAGCTCGACCGGGTCGCTGACGTCGGGGATGTGTGTGCCCGTGAAGGCTTGCTCCATCGGGCCGTTGGCCTCCTGGCTGTCGCGCGGTCCGATGTTCCAGGCCGTCGGGGTCACCACCTGGTAGTTCTCGATCTTGCCATCCTTCAGGACGATCCAGTCCGCGAGCGCACCACGGGCAGCCTCGGTGGCACCGAAGCCCTTGCCATCCGCGAGCTCGACGGGCTTGGTGTAGAAACTGCCGTGCAGGTCGAGCTCGTCGAGCCAGGTGCGCACACTCACCGCGAGCTTCATCGTCTCGTGCAGGCGGGCGAAGGCGCGGACGAACACCGAGGGCCCGATGGCGCCGACGATGTTACGCAACAGCGGGTCCACGTCCTGCCAGTCCTCACCCGGCTTGCCCGCGACCACCTGGCGCGCGAGCGGTCCGGCCTCGAGCGGGATCGCACCGAGGTTCGGGACCTCGTAGCGCGGCGCCTTGGCCCAGGTGTATTTGCCGTCGCGCTTGCCGCTCTCGGGGTCGACCGGCTCGGTGCGGCCCTCCCACGGGTGCAGGGACGCGCTGCCCTCGAAGAAGGAGTGCGTGTGGTCCTCGCGCACCAGGGCCTGGTCAAACTCGTGGTCCTGACCCTCGGCGAAGATGCCCGAGCGCAGGTTGAGCGCACCGTTGCGGCCCTCGATGGTGGGGTGCTCGTACCGCTCCGGGTTGAGGTAGGTGCCCATCGCCAGGTAGTTGCCGTAGCCGGCGCCGATCTTGTCCAGCCCGGCGGCCAGGCTGAAGCGGATGTAGAGCGCCAGGTCGGAGTCGTGTTGCTTCGGGTTTTCGTCGCACCAGGCCAGAACGTCGTCCCAGGACTTGTTCTCCAGCCAGCGCTCGACGGTACAGCCGAGGAAGGTCTCCTCCATCCACTCCTTCCGCCAGGCATCGAGGATGGCGATAGAGCGAGTGACGTCCGACAGCGTCGGCGCACACATGACGCCCCCCGGGATCATGAAGCTGCTGTGCGGCCACTGGCCTCCGAAGATGGCGTAGATCTCCACCGGCCGACCCGACAACGTGACGCCCTTTTCGTACGACGTGCCGACGAACGGCGCGAACCGCCGCACCACCTCGTCGTACTCGGGGATGAGTGCGTACTTCTTGTTGACGAGGTCGATCGCGAAAAGCGCGTAGAACCAGCGCGGAACGCTCTGCAGCGTCTCGCAGGCCTGGGCGATGTTTCGCACGCGGGTTGCTTCCGGTGGTACGTGCGTCTTCCAGGCCACGTCGAGTGCGTAGCAGGCCTTGTAGAGGTGGCTGCCACCGCAGATGCCGCAGATGCGCGGTGTGACGATGAGTCCCGCCTGGGGGTCCTTGCCCTTGAGGATCATCTCAAAACCGCGGAACATGGAGGCCTCGGTCCAGGCCTTGGTCACGGTGCCGCCCTTGTCGAGGGTGACGAGCAGGTCCAAGTCACCCTCCACGCGGCCGAGCGGGCTGATGTAGAGCTGATCGACGTCTACGGTGCTGGTCACGCTGGTTCTCCTTCTTGAAGGGGGTGGACGAGCGCTAGACGACGAACATGTCCTCTTTGGACCACTGCGGGGCTACGATCTTCGCAGTGGCCGCCATCGCCAGGTAGCTGGCGTGGTCAATGCCCTCGGGTACTTCCTTGGGGATTACGCCGGAGACCTTCTGGGTCTTGAAGACCGTGCCGGGCATGAGGTCATGGTGCGGGAACTCCGGCTCGGTGCAGCCGATGCACGGCATTCCGGAGCGCGTCTTGCTCGACTGCCGGTTCCAGAGGATCTTGTTGCAGCTCGAGTGGGTCATCGGGCCGCGGCAGCCCTGCTCGTAGAACAGGCAGCCGGTGCGCGTTCCCTCGCCGAACTTGGCCGGCGACTGCTTGTAGTCGAAGAACTGCGTCCGCGTGCAGCCGGTCTGGGTGAAGGTCGTGAAGAACGTCGCAGGCCGGGCGAGCTCGTCGAGCGCGATGTCGGCCGTGCGCCCGCTGGCCAGCGCGACGACGATCTGGGTGATCCAGTCCGGGTGAGCCGGGCAGCCGGGCACGTTGATCACCGGCAGTCCGAGCCCGGAGCGGTAGTCGCTGCCGAGGAAGCCGCCGGAGTCCCGCTTGAGGTACTGCAGGCCGATCGAGTCCGACGGGTTCGGTGCGGTAGCGGGGATACCGCCCCAGCAGGCGCAGTCGCCGATCGCCACGACGATGTCGGCCTTCGCGCACAGTTCACGCACCCAGTCCTGCATGGGTCGGCCGGCGAACATGTTGAAGCGCCCGGTCTTTTCCGGTGCCTGGATGACGCTGCCCTCGAATACGAAGATGTCCAGCGGTGTCTCGCCGCTCACACAACGGTTGAACACGTCCTGCGCCTGCTGACCCAGCTCCATGCCGAGCGAGGGGTGCCAGAGCAGGTCAATGCCGAAGTCGGTGAGCAGGTCGACTGCCGTCGGCTGGTCCGCGTTGAGGAACGACATCGTGTTTCCGCTGCAGGCACCGCCTTGCAGCCAGAGCAGGTTCGCCATCGGAACTCCCTTGTCGGGTCAGTGCTCAGGAAATATCGGTGTGGATCGGTAGGAGGTGCGCGATCAGGGCGTCGACGCCGACGCCCGTGCGGGCAGAGGTCTCGACGACGGGCATGCCAGGATGGACCGACTGCAGGGCCGCAAGAGCAGCCGACCGGTCGAAGTCGACCGCCTCTGCGAGATCGACCTTGGTGATGACGGCCAAGTCGCTGGAACTGAACATTGCGGGGTACTTCAACGGCTTGTCCTCGCCCTCGGTGACCGAGAGCAGGACGACACGCAACGACTCGCCGAGGTCATACGCTGCGGGGCACACGAGGTTGCCTACGTTCTCGATGAACAGCACGTCGGTCGCGTTCAGATCGATGGTCGCCAGGTGCGCGTCGATGAGGTGCGCCTCGAGGTGGCAGAGGCCCTCGGTGACGATCTGCCGCACCGGCGCTCCGCTGCGTGCCAGCCGTACAGCGTCGTTGTCGGTAGCGCAGTCGCCGACCAACGCTGCGACCCCGCACGTTCGGGCCATGCGGGTCAGCAGCACCTCCAGCAAAGCAGTCTTCCCGGTACCGGGGCTGGACACGAGGTTCACAGCCCTGGTACCGGATGAGCTGAAGCGCGCGCGGAGGTGGGCAGCCCAGGCATCGTTGCCCTCCAGCACCCCGCGCCGCACGTCGACGAGTCGGGAGGTGGTCATGAAGCGCAGCTGACAGATGGGGCGGCGGCGGCGACCGTGGCGGGATCGACTGCGGGGTCGGCCACCTCGAGGGAGCGCAGCTCGAGCTCGCGCCCGGCGAGCACGTCCGCCGACGGGGTGTCGCAGTCCGGGCAGCGGAAGCGTGTCGTCGACGGGAGGGTGACCGCAGCCTCACAGCTGGGACACCAGATGACAGGGTCCACCCGCTCGATTTCCAGTCGCGCGCCCTCGAGCGACGTACCCAACGCTGCGATCTCGAACCCGAACTGCAGTGAATCCGGCACTAGCCCGCTCAGCCGCCCGAGCCGCAGCCGTACGGCGACGACGCGCTCGGCACCCGCGGCGCGAGCCGCTCGCTCGGCCTGCGCAACCAGTGCGGTGGCGACGGAGAGCTCGTGCATCAGGCGCCCGCCCGGCGGCCCAGCGCGCGGGCCAAACCGAGGATCGCGTCGAGACCACTAACTGTCTCGGGGTCACGCAACGCGGCGAGTAGCCCGCGGACGCCCCGCCTGTGCGCCGGTCGGGTCTCAGCGAGCCCCTCAACGAGCGCGCCGGACAGGGTGTCGAGTGCGGCAATGCTCTCGGGTCGCGGCAGGCTGCTGGCCAGCACCGCTTGCATCGCGGGCACCACCGCCGGCAGGAGTGGGAGCAGGGCACCGAGATCGGCGGCCGTCGCCCGCAGTGCGTCCGTAGATCCAACGCTGGCCTCGCGCACCTCGGACAGGCTCGCCGAGAGATTGGCGGTGATCGTCTCGCTGCGCTGGAGCAACCCGTCGACCATGCCGACCAGCATTGCTAGCAGTTCAGCGTTGTCGAGGAGGTTGTGCAGTGCGGCGGCCGTCGCGGGATCGTCGAGGCGGGCCATGAGCGAGTCCGCGGCGGCGGAGCCGGGCATGGCGTGGGTGTGAGTGTGGGGCGCAGGTGGTGCGGTGGTGGTGGTGGCGCACATGACCATGCCTCCTCAAAACGGGCTGCGATGCCCGTTGGGTGAGGACACTAACGCGCTCTATCGATATGAGCAAGGCCACACGATTTGCCAAAGATCAAGCGTAAGTGTTAGTTCGGCACCATGACCGTTGGAGCTAGTGCTGTCGGCGAGGAGGTGCAGGTCTACTTCCTCTTCGACCGCATCGGCGAGTGGCCACCCGTACCCAGCGAGGGTCTGCGGGCGCAACCCACCGGGAGTGGTACCTACCGGTTGCTCGAGACGCCGTTCTTCGTCCGCAACGTTGCGCTGGACGATGTGGTGCGGGCAGCGGGGGACGGGTCCGGGACGCTCTGGGCCGGCGAGCGGGTGAGTTGGTCAGGGCACCAGACCCTGCGGGTCAACCCTCGCTCGACCGACCCAACCTGCGCACAGGTGCTGGCAGAGTTCGGGGTGCTCGGCGTACGGGGAGAGGAGCTCGAGGAGTATTCGCTCATCGCGCTGGATGTGCAGCCAGGGGTGCCGCTGCAGCCGGTGAAAGACCTGCTCGTTGCGGGCGCCGCCCAGGAACGCTGGTGGTACGAGGAGGCATGCGTCGGCGATAGGTGGCCAGCAGGCGGGTAGCCGTGGCGGGGGCCGATCTGAAGCGTCCACGCCGCGTTCGGCATACGGGTCGGTCTACTTGGCGCGGGCGGTGAACCTGCCATGGCGAGTTCACCGGAACAGCTTTCAGGTTTGCCGTTGGAATGCGGCCCAGGTGAAGGGTTGAACGACGCCCCCCGGCGTGGTGTGCTCCTGCCGATCGTGCGTGATCAACGTCCATCCCTGGCCGAGCTTGCTCGCAAGTCCCTCGGCGTTGTAGCGGGCGACGGGCAGGCCTGAGCATTGCTCCGGCCCGTCAGGGGCGAAACAGCCGAAGACGGCGACCGCATGTGGGGTGGTCGCCGCGTGCAGGGTCTGCAGGTACTGCTGCTGGGCCCGACTGGCGGTCACGAAATGGAACACCGCACGGTCATGCCAGACCTGATAGGTGCGCAGGGGCCGCCAACTGAGGACGTCGGTCGCGAGCCACTGGACCCGCTGCGCATCTGGTCCGAGACGTTGTTGGGCGTAGCGCATGCCGGCTGCCGAGATGTCGAGCACCGTGATGTCGGTGAACCGGCGAGCGAGCAGGGCGTCGACCAGTGTGGAGGCTCCTCCACCGACATCGATGACACCGTCGTGCGGTGAGACTCCGGCGGCGTCGAACAGGCGCAGCGACGAGTGCGGCTGGTCCTGGAACCAGCTGCGCGTGGTGTCGCCGTGGGCATATACGTCGTCCCAGTGTGCCGCTGAGTGTGTTTCGGCGCTCACGAAGCAATCATGCCTTCCGGTGGGTTTGTCAGCCTTGGAAGACGTCGGGGATGCCGTCGCCGTCGTCGTCGATGCTTTCTTGGCGCGCGATGTCGCGGTACGCCTTGTTTCGGATTCGCAGGATGCTCGCGGCCAGTATCGCGGAGACCACGGATCCGGCGAGCACACCGACTTTTACGTGTTCACCGTGCAGGCTGTCCATCCTGAAGGCGAGCTCCCCGATCAGCAGTGAGACGGTGAATCCGATTCCGCCGAGCAGGGCGACACCGCCCACGTCGAGCCAATGAAGCCCCGAGTCGAGGGTGGCCCGCGTGAACCGGGACACCAGGTATGTGGTGCCGAAGATTCCGACGGCCTTGCCGATCACGAGACCGGCGATGATGCCGATCGCGATCGGGTCGCGCAGTGAAGCACCGAGACCGGACAACCCACCCACAGTGACGCCGGCGGCGAAGAAGGCGAAGAGCGGCACTGCGATTCCCGCTGAGATCGGCCGAATCCGGTGCTCGAAACGCTCCGCCAGCCCTGGGCCCGCGTCTGGACCGCCCGCCTTCTGGCTGCGCAGCACGGGGACCGCGAAGCCGAGCAGGACGCCGGCGACAGTGGCGTGAACTCCCGATTCGTGGACGAGTGTCCACGTTGCCGCCGCCAGCGGCAGGAGAATCCACCACGATCTGATCCGGCGTTGCACCGCGACCGTGAACAGCGCCAGCGGGATCAGTGCGAGAAGCAGTGGTCCGAACGCCAAGTCGCTGGTGTAGAAGATGGCGATGGCGGTGACCGCGAGCAGATCATCGACCACGGCGAGTGTCAGCAGAAACGTCCGCAACGCGGACGGCAGGTGGGTGCTGAGTATTGCGAGGACGGCGAGGGCGAATGCGATGTCGGTTGCTGTCGGGATCGCCCAACCGCGAAGTGCCCCATCGCCGGTCCCGACGTTGACCAGGACGAATACGAGCGCCGGGACGGCCATGCCTCCCACCGCTGCTGCGATCGGCAGAGCGGCACGCCGTGGGTCTCGTAGATCCCCGGCGACGAACTCCCGTTTGAGTTCGAGTCCTACGACGAAGAAGAAGATGGCCAGCAGCCCGTCTGCGGCCCAGCTCCCGAGCGATAGTTTCAGGTGCAGCGCGGACGGGCCAACGGTGAAGTCACGCAAGGCCGAGTAGCTGTCCGAGAAGCCCGAGTTCGCCCAGACCACGGCCAGGATGGTGGCAGTCAGCAGGAGTGCGCCACCGACGGTCTCTTTGCGCAGGATCGCCGTGACACGCGAGGTCTCCGCCCACGATCCGCGGGAGAACAACGGCGAACGGGCATCTGGATTGGTCACAACACTCCTAGGAAACTGGCTCGACAGATAGTCTTGCCGACCAGACTTCCCGGCTCACCGGTATGAACACTACCGGGTCCAGGTCAGTCCCCGTCGTGGAGGAGCACGTCCGCCAGCGGACGTCGGGGGGTCGGCGGGACGGTGGTGCCGTAGCCGACGCGGAGCACGATTTGGGGCCACAGGCCCCCGCCGAGGAGTTGCCGCAGTTCGGCGCGGATGTGGGGGACTTCGACGGGTTGGGAGATGAATGATGCGTGCAGCCCGGCGGCGGTGGCGGTGAGGAGCACCCGTTGCATGGCTTGCCCGGCGCGGAGGCGGTCGATGCGTTCGTCGTGGATGGAGCCGATGACGATGACCATCGGCTCGGGCGCAGGGGGTGTGGCGGACTGCGTGTCGCCGCCCTCCGCGGCGAAGTCGCGGAGGACCCATCCGTCGCTGGCGGTGGGGGCAAGCCCGTCGGGGTAGGTCGGCACACCGTCGAATGTGGTGCGGTCGCGGCCGGTCCACTGGGCCCATTCTTCGCGAAACGCGGGGTTGGCGATCTGAATGTCGTGGGCGGTGCGGACGAGCTCGAGCAGGGCACACCGTTGGTCGGTGTCCAGGCTGGGCATCCAGGCCTGTTCGGTCTCGGCGGCGCTGCGCAGGGCGGCAAGCACCGACGGAGGTACTGCGGTCGCGGTGAACGGGAGACGGTTGGTGTGGCGGAGTGGGATTGCCTCGGCCAGACGCGCCATCCTCGCCTCGACCGGTCGCGCCGTGAGTGGATTCACCCGTGCCAGTAGGTTAGGCTCGCCTCGGCGGGGCAGCAGTGTGGTCGCGGGGTGGAATCCGAGAGCGTGGATGGCGGCCCGAAGGTTGAACAGGGCCGCTCCGCAGGACATGACGAGTTCGCGCTGGTCGGGGTCGACGACGGGCAGCGCGCGTTCGGGGTCGGCGTGCAGCTCGAATCCGGCTGGGGTGC
>JADGOX010000218.1 GCA_017882745.1 Mycobacteriaceae bacterium
GGCGGCGACGCAGCGACTGCGGAGATGCGGCACAGCGAAAGGCCTGGACACGCGGTGGTATCGACGAGCTCGGACAATCGATCAGCGGGTGGCCTTGCCGGTGCCGCGCCGGAACCCGGCCGCTATCGACGTCGACGTCCGCTGCCCGGCGTCGTCTTCCTTGCGGTGTTGGCCGTCGTCGTCGTCGCGGTGTGGGTCCAGGTGCTGACCAAGCACAACGATGCGGCCAGCACGGCCATCTGCCCGTTGCCGACCAGTGCCAGCAGCAGTTCCACCATCGAGGTCGGTACACCGCCGGCAACGCTGGGCAACAAGATCAACCCCGACGACCTGACCCAGACGCCTCCTGCCGCCCCCAAAGCGACGCAGGTGCGGGTGCTCAACGCCAATGGTCAGCGCGGTCAGGCAGCGTTGGTGGCTGCTCAGTTGGCCCAGCTCGGCCTCGCCCCCGCACCGGACATGGCGTCGGGCAATGACACGGTCTACACCAGCCAGAACATGCAGTGCCACGCCCAGATCCGCTTCGGACTGGCCGGAGTGCCCGCAGCCCGCACCGTCGAGCTGTTGGTCCCGTGCGCCGAGCTCGTCCAGGACATGCGCAAGGACGGCATCGTCGACCTGGCACTGGGGACCGATTTCACCGCCATCAACACCGACGCGAACGTGAGCGCAGCGCTCACCGCGCTCACCAAGCATGCTTCCGACCCCCAGTCGCCCGCCCCGGACGCTGCTGCCCTGAGCGCAGCGCGCGACGTGGCCTGCTGAGCCCTGGTGCGGCACGGCTCAGGGCATGGGCCCCGACCAGGCCGTTTCGATCAGGGTCAAGAGCTCAGTGGCGACGCCCGGCCCGGCGGCGAAAGTCAGCTCGCCGGCCGTGCCCATCGCCATCGCAGGCGGTAGCCGCACCGTCGCGCCAGCCTCCGCCGCGATGAGCGAGCCCGCCGCCCAGTCCCAGGGGCTCAGCCCGTGCTCATAGAAGGCGTCCACCCAACCAGCCGCAACTGCGCACAGGTCCAGTGCAGCCGAACCCACCCGCCGCACATCCCGAACCTTCGGAAGCAGCGAGGCGAGCACCACCCCCTGGGAGCGACGCCGATCCGCCTGATAACCGAAGCCGGTCGCGACCAGAGCCAGGCGTGCCTGTTGCACTGAATTGCACCGCAACCTCTCGCCGTCGAGCGTCGCGCCGCAGCCAAGAGCGGCTGCGAACACGCGCCCACTCACCACCTCCACCACAGCACCGGCGAGGGTCCGCCCCTCCAGCTGGACGGCCACCGACACGGCGTAGAACGGCAACCCGTACAGAAAGTTCACTGTCCCGTCGATCGGATCGATCACCCAGCGCAGTCCGTGGGCCGTGGCGCTGCCGCCCTCCTCCTCACCGAGGATGCTGTCCAGCGGCCGCAGCCTCATGAGCTCAGCACGGATCAACTGCTCCGACTCGGTGTCGGCCAAGGTCACCGGATCGGTGTCGGAGGACTTGGTGCGTACTGACCCTCCGTGGTCGCCGAGCACCTCGGCGCGCCGACGGGCCACCAGAGATGCCGCCGTGGTGGCGACGTGCACAGCCACTGCCTGCAGAGCCAAGGGATCGGGTGCTGGCGCCGAGTTGGTGGTCACCGCTCCATCGCAACACATCTGCCGCGCTTGACGCGCGGAAAACACTAGAATTTACCCGAACAACCCACAGAGCAGAGAGCCGAGCCGATGGCACGAGGGACGGACAAGCACGCTTTCGGCATCGACATCGGCGGGACTGGAGTCAAGGGAGGTGTCGTCGATCTGTCGACCGGCGCGCTGGTCGGCGAACGCATCAAGATCGCCACGCCGCATCCCGCCACGCCGGAGTCGGTGGCCGGCACTGTCGAGGAACTGGTCAGCCGGTTCAGTTGGGACGGTCCGGTCGGCCTCACCCTGCCGTGTGTCATCAAGAACGGCATCGCCCTCACGGCGGCAAACGTCGACAAGCACTGGATCGACACCGACGCCAGGGCGCTGTTCAGCACCGCACTCGGCGGACGCCAGGTGGCAGTCCTGAACGATGCAGACGCCGCTGGACTGGCCGAGTACCACTACGGCGCGGGCAAGGACGTCAGCGGGATCGTGATCCTGCTGACCTTCGGAACTGGAATCGGCTCGGCAATCATTCATGACGGTGTGCTGCTGCCCAACACCGAGTTCGGCCACATGGAGATCGACGGACATGACGCGGAGCACCGTGCGGCAGCGTCGGTAAAGGAAGAAAAGGGTCTCTCCTGGAAGGAGTGGACCCCGGCCGTGTCGAAGTTCCTGAAAAAGATGGAGACCCTCTTCTGGCCCGACCTCTTCATCGCGGGTGGTGGAGTCAGCCGGAACGCCGACCAGTGGATTCATCTGTTGGACAACACGACCAAGGTGCTGCCGGCGACGCTGCGGAACACGGCGGGCATTGTGGGCGCCGCCATGACGGTAGACTCAGCCCCTGCTCCCTGACCGGGACGGTTACCTCCGCGACAGTGGCTACAATGGAGATGTCCACGGCCGACGGTCAGGACACACCACATGACCTCTCCGCCGAGACCTTCGATTCGGCGTGACGCCGGACGAACAGTCGCGAAAGGGCCTACGTGGCAGCCACCAACACCCGTCAGACCGCAACGGAAACGAATGCGGCTGACCCCAGCGCCGATGCCCCCACCAACGGCACGGCAGCCAAGTCGCCGACGAAGAAGGCGAAGGCAGCCCCCGACACAGGCACCCCAGCCGTCAAGGCACCGGCCGCCAGGAAGACGCCAGCGGCCAAACGGGCCCCCGCCAAGCGTGCCGCACCAAAGCGCGCGTCCGCGACGAGCGGCGACCAACCCGCGGAGAACACGCCGAAGGTGGTCGACCTCAACGCGCAGCGCCCCACCGACCTCTCTGACGCCGACATCACACCCGAGAACGACGTGGTCGAGGTCGTCGCGGTCGGGGCCGCCGGCGCCGACGACAAGGACGAGGCTGATACCGAGCCCTCCGCCGCGGACAAGGCCACCGGTGACTTCGTCTGGGACGAGGAAGAGTCAGAGGCGCTGCGCCAGGCACGCAAGGACGCCGAGCTCACCGCCTCCGCCGACTCCGTCCGGGCCTATCTCAAGCAGATCGGCAAGGTCGCGCTGCTCAACGCCGAGGAAGAGGTGTCGCTGGCCAAGCGCATCGAGGCCGGGCTGTACGCGGTCGAACGCATGCGGGAGATCGCCGAGAAGGGTGAGAAGCTGCCGATCGCCATGCGCCGCGACCTCACCTGGGTCACCCGGGACGGCAACCGGGCCAAGAACCACCTCCTGGAGGCGAACCTCCGGTTGGTCGTCTCGCTGGCCAAGCGCTACACCGGACGCGGAATGGCCTTCCTCGACCTCATCCAAGAGGGCAACCTCGGCCTGATCCGTGCCGTCGAGAAGTTCGACTACACCAAGGGCTACAAGTTCTCCACCTACGCCACTTGGTGGATTCGCCAAGCCATCACCAGGGCCATGGCCGACCAAGCCCGTACCATTCGCATCCCCGTGCACATGGTGGAGGTCATCAACAAGCTCGGCCGTATCCAACGTGAGCTGCTTCAGGACCTGGGGCGCGAGCCCACTCCCGAGGAGCTCGCCAAAGAGATGGACATCACCCCGGACAAGGTCCTGGAGATCCAGCAGTACGCCCGTGAGCCCATCAGCCTGGACCAGACCATCGGCGACGAGGGCGACAGCCAGCTCGGCGACTTCATCGAGGACTCCGAGGCCGTCGTGGCCGTGGATGCCGTCAGCTTCACGTTGCTGCAGGACCAGCTCCAGTCGGTGCTCGCCACCCTGTCCGAGCGCGAGGCCGGCGTGGTCCGTCTGCGCTTCGGACTCACCGATGGCCAGCCCCGCACCTTGGACGAGATCGGCCAGGTCTACGGGGTCACCCGCGAGCGCATCCGGCAGATCGAGTCGAAAACGATGAGCAAGCTGCGCCACCCGAGCCGTTCGCAGGTCTTGCGCGACTACCTGGACTGACCCCGCTTGCAGTTCCCCAAGTTGTGCAACTTCGGGTCATTCGGCGCCAGAAGCGCCGAAGACGCACAACTTGGGGTCAGGTGAGAACGGGCACCCCGATCGGGGGCTCGAAGTGCCCCGTGGCATCCGGTCGGTAGTCCAGTACTGCGACCACGGAGGCCGTCGGCAACGGGCCGTACAGGTGCGGAAAGCGCATCGACGCAAGATCGCCTGGCACACCGGGTTCCCACCGGATCTCCGAGTCGAGTCGACCTGGATCCACACAGAGCAGCACCAGGTCGGTTCGGCCGGCGTAAAGCCGGTTGGCAGGAAGATGCACCTGCTGCGGCGTGGAAAGGTGCAGGAACCGCTGAGGGTCCGGCGACTCGGCGCGGATCTCACCGGCGTCCAGGGCGAGATGCCACTGGGCGTCGGTGCACATGTGCAGTAGCGGGGTACTCATGGTCCGACATTCTGGCCGAAAACGGACCGATGCGGGCCGGGATGTCGACAGACTCCGCGGAAGACACCAACTTCGTTGTGCTGTGAGCGAAACGCGCCAGCGCCGCGAGCGCGCAGCCGTGCCGAGCGTGACGAACCCATACTCGCTCTGCGATTGTCGTGACCTGGGGCGATACGGCCGAAGCGGGGATCTGCGTCGAACCGAACGTGGGTTACAACACGATGACACCGGCGGGGGAACAGAACATGACCGCCATACGTCTGACAGAGTGCAGCTAAGTCAGCCAGACTGGTGGAGCGTGCATCATGAAGGCGTCCGCACAAGCGGGCGTCAGGACGGAGGACACATGACCGGGACACTGACCACCCCCGAAATCACCGCCACCGACCGGTGCGACCGGTGCGGGGCAGGCGCGCGTGTCCGCGTGCGGCTTCCCTCGGGCGGCGAGCTCCTCTTTTGCGGGCACCACGGCAATGCGTACGAGGCTCGTCTGCGCGACCTGGACGCAACCATCCTGGAAGGCGAACCTGTGGCGTAGTGCTGCGGACGCCACGCTCGCACACCTCCGACGAATCACGACGCAAAGGGACGGCCACCTCCCGGTGGCCGTCCCTTTGCGTCGGCTCACCACTTCCGCAGAATGGCAATACGCTCCGCGAGCTGCTCAGCAGTGGCCATCGCCGTAGGCGGACCGCCACACCGACGCCGCAGATCTCCGTGGATCACCCCGTGCGGCTGCCCCGTGCGGTGGTTGCGCATGGCGACCAGGCTGTTGAGTTCGCGCCGCAACGCCGCGAGCTGGCCGGAGACCCCCGACGAGCGCGGCTCGGGTGCCGCCACCGGTTCCGGCGCCGCGTCCCGGGCACCGAGCTGCTCACCCTGGCGCCTGCGCAGCAAGGCACGCATCTGGTCGCCGTCGAGCAGACCAGGCAGTCCGAGGTAGTCGGCCTCCTCGTCGCTACCCGAAAATGCGGCGGTGCCAAAACTCGACCCGTCGTAGATCACCTGGTCCAGCTCAGCATCCGCACCGAGCGAGGTGAAGCTCTTCTCTTCTTCGCCCGGCTCGTCCTGCTGCTTATTGGCCTGCGCCAGCAGCTGGTCGTCGAAGCCCTCAGGCTCACGGTGCGGCTTGCCCAGCACGTGATCACGTTGGGCTTCCAGCCGGCTCGCCAGGTCCAGCAGCACCGGCACCGAGGGGACGAACACGCTGGCCGTCTCCCCTTTGCGCCGGGAGCGCACGAAGCGCCCGATGGCCTGCGCGAAGTACAGCGGGGTCGCCGCAGAGGTGGCGTACACCCCCACGGCCAGCCGGGGCACGTCCACGCCCTCACTCACCATGCGCACCGCCACCATCCAGCGTTCGTCGCTGGCGCCGAAGGAGGAGATCCGTGCAGAGGATCCTGGGTCGTCGGAGAGCACCAGCGCCGGAGCTGTGCCGGTCATTGCCGTGATCAGTTCCGCGTAGGCCCGGGCCGTGGTCTGGTCGGTGGCGATGACCAACCCGCCGGCGTCCGGCATGCCACCCGTGCGGAGCTGGCTCAACCGGGTGTCCGCGGCGTGCAGAACCGCAGGTATCCAGTCCCCTCCCGGGTCCAGCGCGGTACGCCAGGCGCGGCCGGTCTGCTCCGCGGTCAGGGGTTCACCGAGCCGAGCGGTGAACTCCTCTCCCGCGCTGGTGCGCCACCGCGCCTCGCCCGAGTAGGCCAGGAACACCACCGGACGCACCACGCCATCAGCGAGGGCGTCGGCGTACCCATAGGAGTGATCGGCCTTCGAACGGGCATAGCCGTCCCCGCCCGCTTCGTAGGTCACAAAGGGGATCGGGCTGTCGTCACTGCGAAACGGGGTGCCGGTGAGCGCCAGACGGCGCACCGCCGGCGTGAAGGCCTCACGGACAGCGTCACCCCAGCTCTTCGCGTCGCCACCGTGATGGATCTCGTCGAGAATCACCAGGGTCCTGCGACTCTCCGTCCGAGCCCGGTGCCGGAAGGGGTGCGAGGCCACCTGGGCGTAGGTCACCACCACCCCCTGGTAGTCACCCGAGGTCTGCCCCGTCGAGTTGCTGAACCGAGAGTCCAGCGCGATCCCGGCGAGCGAGGCCGCCGTCGCCCACTGGTGCTTGAGGTGCTCGGTCGGCGCCACGACGGTGACCTGATCGACAGTGCGGTCACGCAGCAACTCGGCAGCCACCCGTAGGCCGAAGGTGGTCTTGCCCGCCCCAGGCGTGGCGACAGCGAGGAAGTCGGTGGGCTTGGTGGCGAGGTACCGGGCGAGCGCCCGGCGCTGCCAGGCGCGCAGCGGAGCCGCAGCGGGCTGGGCCTCAACGACGTCTCCGGCGTCGTCCGATTCCAGCAACTCGCGCATCCCCTTCCACATTGTCTAGGCATCCGATCTCAGTCGGCGCCGATGCGAGGGTAACCGTGCCCGCAGAGTGGCCTCCATCACCACTGCGCTCGACCGCCAAGCGCGACACGAAGCCCCAATAGCGCCCCGAAAGGCCGCCGGTGGTGAATCCTGGGCCATGACATGAACGACCGAGATCCCAACGCCGACAACATAGTGCTGGTGCGGCCCGTCTCCCGCGGACCGCTCCGGCTGCTGTGGCGCACCATCACCAAGGCCTGGGACGACTCAATTTTCGGGATGGCTGCCCAGTCCGCGTTCTGGCAGACCTTGTCACTGCCCCCGCTGCTGCTCGGCCTGCTCGGCAGCATCGGCTACGTCGGCGGGTGGTTCGGGCCGGACACGATCGGCATCGTGCAGTCCAAGATCATCACCTTCAGCAAGACGGTGTTCAACCCCTCGGTTGTCGACCAGATCATCGCGCCCACGGTGAGCGACATCCTGCAACGCGGTCGCGGCGACGTCGTGTCGTTCGGTTTCGTGCTCTCGCTGTGGGCAGGCTCGTCGGCAGTTTCTTCCTTCGTGGACGCCATAGTGGTGGCCCACGGTCAGCGCAACGAGCGTCACCCGGTCTGGCAGCGAGTCTTCGCCCTGCTGCTGTACGCCACCGGACTCCTGCTGGCGGTCTTCACCGTGCCCGTGGTGGCGCTCGGACCAGGACTGGTGACCAATCGGCTGCCCGCGGACTGGCAGGACACTGCGGCGACCCTCATCCAGTCCGTCTACTACCCCGCCGTCGGGTTGATCGTGCTCGTCGGTCTCACCACGCTCTACAAGTTCGCACTGCCGCGCTCGCTGCCGTGGCACCGGCTCGTGGCCGGGGCGTTGTTCGCGGAGGTGTTCTTCATCATCGCGGCGGCCATCCTGCGGGTGTACTTCCGCTGGGTGACCAGCACGGGGTACACCTACGGCGCATTGGCCACTCCGATCGCGTACCTGCTGTTCGCGTTCTTCATCGGGCTTGCTGTCGTCATCGGCGCTGAGTTCAATGCCGCCATCCAGGAGTTCTGGCCGGCCAAGGCAACCCGCCTGGATCAGATGCGCGAACGCATGCAGAGCCCGGACCACAACCGTGAGTCAGACCCCGGGACGTCAGACCCCGGGACAGACCGCGAGCGCGCCGCAGATGCCACAGCGACCGACAGCACCTCCTCGGGACCCATCAGCGCGCAGTTCGCCCGCCTCGAGGCGCGCATCGCCAACCCGCGCAGCCTCAGCTATGCGCAGCGGTCGAGCCCGCGCCTTCAGTCGCCATCGCCGCGGCGCAGGCCCTCGTAGACCTTCTTGCAGTCCGGGCACACGGGCGAGCCCGGCTTGGCCGAGCGAGTCACCGGAAACACCTCGCCGCACAGGGCAACCACGTGCGTGCCCATGACGGCACTCTCCGCGATCTTGTTCTTCTTCACGTAGTGAAAAACCTTCGGGGTGTCATCTCCCGTGGTCTCCTGCTCGCGGGTATCCGGCAAGACCGTCGTCTGTGTGCTCACCTGTCCATGATGCCGCACCACGACGCCCACGTCACCTGGCACCTGAATCCTGATGCCGACCGCTCACTCGTCGATGACGTTGCGACGGGGCGGTTCGATGGCCGGGCGGCCGGCCCCGTCGCCGTAGCGATAACGGTCGATGTCCTCACGCTTCTGGGGCGGGCTGTCATTCGCAATGAGCACTGCGCACCAGGGCAGCGGAACCGACAGTCCGATGATGATCAACGGGAGCCAGGGGTTCTGCGTGGCGGAGTAGACGATGGCCGCAATGACAAGAGCAGGAATCCGGAAGGCCATCAGGATCGTGTACTTACGCACCCGAGCCCGGTGTTGCTCGTCGTAGGAGTGCTGCGCAGCGGTGATCAACACGGGATCTCCGCGTGCCGCACTCTTGCCTGTAGATCCGCGAACGGCCATACACGCAGTCTCCTCCTCGCCGCAAGAGATCGCACCTGCGGGCGAGCCCGCGCTCCACGCGCAACAATGCCCGCATGCCCGACCACAGCATTCCCGAGGTACTCCCCGCCTGCGGCGCGCTGCGTACAGCGTTCCTGCGGACCGGATACCACGCCGACTCCATCCTCGCCTTGCTCGGAGCCGACGCTCATGCAGCGCTCGGGCGCGGCGAGCCGGTACCCGTCCGCAGAGCCGTCAACGACGGCGGTGACCTCGGGACGCTGGTGCGCCTGTTCCTGCTCGGCGACACCTGCTCCATGGAGGAGGCCGGTGCCGCGCTGGCTCCCCTGCCCCTCGACGCCGCCGTCGACGCCGGCCTGGTCCGCCCGTACGGAGTCGGCGTGCGGGCCGCATTGGACGTCCGCCCCCTGGACACCGGCACAGGCACGAGCTGGCTGGTATCCGACCTCGACGGTGACCGCCGCTCCCCTGCCGGCGGACCGATGGGTGCAGCCCCTGCGCATGCGGACCCGGCCTACGTTCCCGGCGTCGGGCAGGCGTCGTTGTCCTTGCTCCGCGCCACTCCGACTGCATCCGTCGGATCGGTGCTAGATCTGGGCACCGGCTGCGGTGTGCAGGCCGTGCACGTGCACGGACACGCACACAGGGTCACCGCTACCGATGTGAGCGCGCGGGCGCGGGCGCTGGCGGCGGCGAGTTTTGCGCTCAACGAGATGAATGTGGAGCTGCTCGGCGGCTCCTGGTTCGAACCTGTGGCCGGACGTGAGTTCGACCAGATCGTGGCCAACCCGCCGTTCGTCGTGGGACCTGCCCGGGTGCGTCACATCTACCGGGACTCCGGGCTCGACCTCGACGGGGCCAGCGAGCTCGTCATCCGCGGAGCGCCCGCGCATCTCACGCCGGGTGGCACTGCATCACTGCTCGCCTCGTGGGTACACGTGCGCGGCGAGCAGTGGCGCGCACGGGTGGCTTCGTGGATCCCCGAGCACGGCGTGGACGCCTGGGTGGTGCAGCGCGATGTCGCCGACCCGGCGCTGTACGTCGGCACGTGGTTGCGCGATGCCGGAATCGATCCCGGTTCGACCGAGGGCGTGGCGCGCTCCGAGGAGTGGCTGGAGCACCTCGAGCGCGCCGATGTCGAGGGCATCGGCTTCGGCTATGTGACCTTGCGGCGCACCGACCAGCCCTCGGACGTGCTTGCCGAGGACCTGCTGCACTCCTATCCCGACCCGCTCGGACCGGAGGCACTCGCCTACCTGCAGCGGGTGGTCTGGTTGCGGGACAACGATCTGCTGAGTTCGCGCTTCGTGGTGGCCGCGGCAACCACCCTGCAACAGGTGTCGGTGCCGTCCGAGCACGGCTGGGAGCAAGTTGTCGCGCGCTTGCACCGTGGCGACGGACCAGCCTGGCAGCACGAGATCGACGAGCTGGGAACGGCACTGCTCGCCGGGATGCGTTCCGCCGGACTCACGCTCGGCGGGCTGGTGACCATGCTGGAGGCGGCCAACGGCGAGCCGAGCGGATCACTGCAGGTCGGAGCGGTGGCACTGGTGGACGGGCTGGTACGACACGGCTTGGTGCTGCCTGCCTAGCAGACGAGTCACGCCACCCAAGCCGCGCCTTCCTGCGATTGCCGACCACAGCGGGTTGTACTGTGGGCCGACTCACATTCCCCCAACGGCATGGAGGCTCAGTGCACTTCAGCGTGTTGCCTGTTGCACCGGTGGCCGTTACCGACCACATCGTCAGGAGCTGAGGTGGCCGGTCTCACCCTGTCTGGTATCGGCAAGGTCTACGCCGACGGCACCCGTGCCGTCGAGGACCTCAACGTGCAGGTCGAGGACGGCGAGTTCCTCGTCTTCGTCGGCCCTTCCGGCTGCGGAAAGACCACCGCGCTCCGCATGATTGCCGGGCTCGAGGTGATCAGCGAGGGAGAGTTGCGGATCGGTGACCGCGTAGTCAACTCGGTGCCACCACGCGACCGGGACGTCGCGATGGTGTTCCAGTCCTACGCCCTCTACCCGCACCTGTCCGTGCGGGACAACATCGCGTTCGGCCTCAAGCTGCGCAAGATGCCCAAACCGGAGATTCGCAAGCGGGTCGAGCAGGCGGCGCAGGTACTGGGACTCACGGAGTATCTCGATCGAAAGCCCCGCAACCTCTCGGGCGGCCAACGCCAGCGGGTGGCGATGGGCCGCGCCATCGTGCGGGAGCCGCAGGTGTTCCTGATGGACGAGCCGCTCTCCAACCTCGACGCCAAGCTGCGCGTGCAGATGCGCACCGAGATCGCCCGCATCCAACGGGACCTGGCGGTGACGACCGTCTACGTCACCCACGACCAGACGGAGGCCATGACCCTCGGCGACCGGGTCGCCGTGATGAAGAAGGGTGCGCTGCAGCAGATCGCGCCGCCTCAGGAGCTCTACGACCGGCCGGCCAACATCTTCGTGGCCGGGTTCATCGGCTCACCGGCGATGAACCTCATGGCGGGGACCCTGCACCGCACCGACGCCGACGAGTTCCAGTTGCAGCTCGGTTCGCAGACCGTGCTCCTGCCCGCGGCGGTCATCGCGGCCCGACCGGCACTGAGCGACTACGTGGACCGGCCGGTGGTGGTCGGTGTGCGCCCGGAGGACATGGACGACGCCGCACTTCACCCCGGCGCCGAGGGCACCACACTGCGTTCCGTCGCCGACCTGATCGAGCCGCTGGGCTCCGACCTGATCGTGCACCTGGCCGTGGACGCCGAGCCCGTCCGGGGCAACGACGACATCGAGGAGCTGGCGAAGGACTTGGGCCAGCCCGAGCCGGGGATCGCCAGTGCCTTCAGCACGACCTTGGTCGCGCGCTTCAACCCGCGCAGCACTGTCACCGCTGGTCAACCCATAGATGTCCGCATCGACACCGAGCGGCTGCACTACTTCGACCAGAGAACCGGTCTCGGCATCTGGGCAACTGAGCCCGGCACGCTGGACCAGTTCCGTCTCTAGGGAGGTAACACAGTGAGAACTCACCGCAGGACCATTGTCATGCTCGGCGTCCTTGTGACGGCGGCGGCACTTGCCGCGTCGTGTTCATCGGGCGAGAAGGCCTCGACCAGCACATCCACCACCACGACGAACTCGTCATCGAGCACCACCGCGCTGCCCAGGCTCGACGGGCAGGCCTTCTCCGTTCTGGGCCCGTGGACCAAGGACGAGCAGGCCACCTTCCAGAAGGTGCTGGACAGCTTCAACTCCAAGACAGGAGCGAAGGGGGTCTTCACCTCCGGTGGCGATGACGTGCCCACCATCCTCGGCACCAAGGTCGCCGGCGGCGCACCGCCGGACGTCGCGGTGCTGGCCTCCCCCGGTACCGTGGAGAAGTTCGCCAAGGCCGGCAACCTGAAGCCCGCGAACCCGGCAGTGCAGGCGGCGGTGGCCGCGAACTACGGTCCGTTGTGGACCAAGCTCGGCAGCGTCGACGGAACGCTCTACGGTGTCTACGCGGACGCGTCGAACAAGTCGACTGTCTGGTACAACACCAAGGCTTTCCAGACGGCGGGTATCACTACCGAGCCGAAGACCTGGGAAGACTTCCTCAAGGCCTCCAAGACCCTGTCCGACTCGGGCGTCCAGGTGCCGGTCTCGATCGGCGGCGGCGACGGCTGGACCCTCACCGACTGGTTCGAGAACGTCTACATCCGCAGCGCCGGCCTGGACAACTACGACAAGCTGACGAAGCACCAGATTCCGTGGACGGACCCGACTGTGACCAAGGCGTTGACGACGCTGAAGACGCTCTGGGCTGAGAAGTCGCTGGTCGGCGACCCGGCGACGGCGCTGCAGACCAGCTTCACACAGTCGGTGGCCAACACTTTCAAGGCCGGTGCTCCCTCGGCCATGGTCTACGAGGCCAGCTTCGTCGCCACGCAGATCACCCAGGAGGTCCCGACTGCCAAGGTCGGCACGGACGCCAAGTACTTCGCCTTCCCCGCCATCGACAGCTCCAAGCCGACGGTGGTGGGTGGTGGCTCCGCAGCGGTCGCGTTCACCGACAACCCCGCTTCGCAGGCCTTCCTGCAGTACCTCGCCTCACCTGAGGCCGCCAAGCTGATGGTGTCCAGCGAGGGCAGCGGGTTCGCCTCGGCGAACAAGAACCTCAAGGCCTCGGACTACCCGACCCCGACGCTGGGCCAGGTCGGTGCCGACATCGTCAACGCCGGGGACCAGTTCCGCTTCGACATGTCCGACCAGGCGCCGTCCGCCTTCGGTGGCACCAAGGGTCAGGGTGAGTGGAAGGACCTGCAGGCCTTCCTGGGCAACGGTGACGTGTCCGCGGCCCAGACTGCCCTCGAGGCAGATGCAGTCGCCGCCTACAAGTAAGCCGCTCATCTCTCCACAGGGAGCAGGACACACGTAATGAGCAAGGATGCAGGGACGGCGCTGACGGTCGCACCCACCACGACGACCGGAGGCGCCGTCCCTGCATCTGCTACTCATCCTCCCGGCGAGCGGCGCTGGCTCGCGTACGCGTTTCTCGGGCCGGCGTTGCTGCTGCTGCTCGCCGTCCTGGTGTATCCGATCTTCTACTCACTTGCCCGCAGCTTCTTCAGCGACGCGGGAACCACCGGCTGGGGCCCCTGGGTGGGGCTGGACAACTACGCGGCCCTGTTCACCAACCCCACGACATTCACCGCGGTCAAGAACAACATCATCTGGATCGTGGTCGCCCCGACCGTTGTCACCATCGTCGGGCTGATCTTCGCCGTGCTCAGCGAGCGCATTCGCTGGGGAAGCGCATTCAAGCTGGTCATGTTCATGCCGATGGCAATCTCCTTCGTCGCCTCCGGCATCACCTTTCAGATGATCTACAGCGACCAGCCGACGAAGGGCCTGGCCAATGCCGTCACC
>JADGOX010000219.1 GCA_017882745.1 Mycobacteriaceae bacterium
ATTCGACCTAGTGCAATAGCACGGTCGCAAAAACTCGCACCTGTACGAACCCGACACGGTCATACGCACGCCGCGCCGCCGTGTTGAAGTCGTTGACGTACAGGGTGGCGTGCTGGCCCGTGGCCTGGATCAGAGCCGCGACTGCCGCGGTGCCTCGTGTTCCCAGACCTTCACCTCGGCGTTCCGGGTGCACCCATACCCCTTGAATCTGGCTGACCTGCGCTGCGCGCGCACCCACCTCTGCCTTGAACACGACTTCGCCGTCCTCGAACCTGGCGAATGCTCGACCCTCGGCGATGATCTCCTGCACCCGTCGCCGATAGCTGCGGCCTCGGTCGGGTTGGCTGGGATCAATGCCGACCTCCTCGGTGAACATGGCCACCGCGGCAGAGAGATACCGGTCCAGCTCGTTGGAACGAACCCTGCGTACGAGTGGGTCCGGCGTCACCTTGGGATGACCCGGCAGCACCAACAGGGGCTGACGCGCACGGACCTCTCGGGCGGGCCCCCAGTGCTGGCTGAGAATCTCCCACATCGGCAGCACCAGCTCCGCCGCCCCGACCAGCGAGGAACAGACGCGCGGTTGACTCGCGGCACGCTCCGCGAACGCCCGGATAGCCTGCGGATCACCGTGCAGGGGAATGAGGTTTGCCCCCGAAAAACACAGCGACTGGGCGGGACGGTCGTTGGTCCACAACTCGGCACCCAGTCGATTGCGCGCAACACCCAACGCCTCAACGCGAGCGAGCACCATGCAGTTCGCGATCACGTCCTTGTTGAGCGCGCGCAGCACCGAGGTTACGTCACGCTCGGCGAGATGCCTGACTCCCATGACCCTCAACACAGGGCACAGCCTGCCACGCGAGAGGTCGCTGGTGAGAACGCAGGCATCGTTCGGCTGCAATCAATGCGGGGGGTCAGATCAACCGACTGATACTGCGGGTGCACCTGAAGGCTCGGCGCCCTCAGCTTCCCTCTGCTCGGCGATCTTCATCGCCTCTTCGATGAGCGTCTCCACAATCATCGACTCGGGCACAGTCTTGATCACCTCGCCCTTCACGAAGATCTGGCCCTTGCCGTTGCCGGAGGCCACCCCGAGGTCGGCTTCGCGCGCCTCCCCCGGTCCGTTGACGACACACCCCATGACGGCCACCCGCAGCGGGATTTCCATGCCCTCGAGCCCGGCAGCGACCTGGTCGGCGAGCGTGTAGACGTCCACCTGCGCGCGACCGCAGGAAGGGCAGGACACGATCTCGAGCTTGCGCGGCCGCAGGCCGAGCGACTGGAGGATCTGGTTGCCCACCTTGACCTCCTCCACGGGAGGCGCGGACAGCGAGACCCTGATGGTGTCGCCGATACCCCGCGACAGCAGCGCACCGAAGGCCACGGCCGACTTGATGGTGCCCTGGAAAGCAGGTCCGGCTTCGGTCACACCAAGGTGGAGTGGGTAGTCGCACTGCTCGGCCAGCAGCTCGTAGGCACGGACCATGGTCACGGGGTCGTTGTGCTTCACTGAGATCTTGATGTCATCGAAACCGTGCTCGGCGAACAGACCTGCTTCCCACAGCGCCGACTCGACCAGGGCCTCCGGGGTCGCCTTGCCGTACTTGATCAGGACTCGAGGATCCAGCGAACCCGCATTGACACCGATGCGGATAGGGATGCCGGCGTCCTTCGCTGCCAACGCAACTTCCTTCACCCGGCCGTCGAACTCCTTGATGTTGCCGGGGTTGACCCGCACCGCGGCGCAACCAGCCTCGATCGCAGAGAAGATGTAGCGAGGCTGGAAGTGGATATCGGCGATCACCGGGATCTGACTCTTGGCGGCAATCACCTTGAGCGCTTCCGCGTCCTCTGTGCGGGGACAGGCGACCCGCACGATGTCGCAGCCCGCCGCTGTCAGCTCCGCGATCTGCTGCAAGGTGGCGTTGATGTCGTGGGTCTTCGTGGTGGTCATCGACTGCACCGACACCGGGTAGTCGCTGCCCACACCCACCCCCCCGACGTGCAGCTGGCGGGTGATGCGCCGCGGCGCGAGCACAGGTTGCGGCGCGTCTGGCATACCGAGCGCGATAGATGTGCTCACGGCTGTCCTTCCAAGACGATCGATGGGTCACTCACTGGAACAGCTGGATCGGGTTGACGACGTCGGCGACCACGGTGAGAACCGTGACCCCGCCACCGAGGAGCAGCACCACATATGTCAGGGGCAACAGCTTGGTGTAGTCCACGGGCGCACCCTTGGCCTTGCCCATCCATCGCCGCACAACGTCTCGTGCCTTTTCGTAGGTCGTGACCGCCATGTGACCGCCGTCCAGCGGCAGCAGAGGCAACAGGTTGAACATGCCGATGAACAGGTTCAGGCTGGCCAACAACAAGATGAAGACTTCCCAGAGGCCGCGCTCGGCAACCTGACCGCCGATCACACTGGCACCGACCACGCTGATCGGAGTGTCCGCGCCGCGGGGCTGGCCACCGATGGCCTTGATCACCGCTGGAACCTTCTCCGGGAACTTCAGCAGGCCTTCCCACGTCTTGTTCACCATTGTCCCGGTGAAGGCGATCGTGCCCGGGATTGCCGAAAGCGCGTTGTATTGAGTCGGTGCGTAGGTGACGGGCGCAACACCAATTGCCCCTACTGTTGCGGACTCTGGGGTCGAGCTGCCCGCCTTCAGTACGAACCGCTGCACCTGCTGCACCTGGATCTGCAGGTGCAGTTCCTTCCCGTCTCGGGTGACCGTGAAGTCTGCGGCACCGGTCGCTGCCTGGGTGGCCGCGACAACGTCCGCGAATGTTGCCGTCGACTTGCCGTTGACGGCCGTGATGACGTCACCGGCCGTCAATCCTGCGGTCTCTGCGGGACCGGTTCCGCTGCACGGCGCGTAGTTCCCGTTGACGTCCATGCTCGGCGCCACGCAACCCACTTGTCCGGCCACAGCGGCGGTGGTGGCGTTGAGGTTGGGCAGGCCCCAGCCAACGGCGAGCACGAAGATGAGCACGATTCCGATGACGAAGTGCGCGATCGGGCCACCGAGCATGACAGCGATCCGCTTCCAGGCGCTCTGCTTGTACATGGCGCGGTCGACCTCGTCGGGATCGAGATCATCGAGGGCCGTCATTCCCGCGATGTCGCAGAACCCACCGGCGGGGATGGCCTTGAATCCGTACTCCGTCTCACCCCGTCGGAAGGACAGCAGCTTGGGGCCAAAACCAATGAAGTAGCGCCGCACCTTCATTCCGAAGGCCTTGGCGATCAGCAGGTGGCCGAACTCGTGCAGCGCGATTGACGCTCCGATGCCCAGCGCAAAGAGCACCACGCCCAGGACAAACGTCATCTCTGCACTCCCGCTGGTCCACCGAACGTCACACTGTCACGCTCAACGGTACCGGCTGTCGCCGTGGTCGGTGGCGCCGTGCCTGCCTAGCGCAGCGCGGCGAGTTCGCGTGACCGGGCCCGCGCCCATCCTTCAGCAGCAAGAACCTCCGCGACGTCAGCCGGTGATCTTCGGTACTCGTCTGCCTCCTCGAGCACAGTGGCGACCGTCCGCACGATGTGCGGAAACCCGATGCTCCCGGCCAGAAAGGCCGTTGCGGCCTCTTCGTTCGCTGCGTTGAACACGGCGGGCAGGCATCCCCCGGTACTACCCGCGGCCCGCGCCAGCGTCACTGCGGGGAACACCGCGTCGTCGAGCGGTTCGAACTCCCACGTGGAAGCGGTGCCGAAGTCGCACGCAGCTGCGCCGGCAATCCGGTCGGGCCACCCGAGCGCGAGCGCGATGGGCAACTTCATGTCTGGCGGGCTGGCTTGGGCGAGGGTCGACCCGTCGATGAAGGTGACCATCGAGTGCACGATCGACTGGGGGTGCACGGTGACGTCGATCCGGTCGTAGGGGACGCCGAACAACAGATGGGTTTCGATCAGCTCCAAACCCTTGTTGACCATTGTTGCGGAGTTGAGCGTATTCATGGGTCCCATCGACCACGTGGGATGCGCTCCCGCCTGTTCAGGCGTCACGTCCTCGAGCTGCGCCGCGCTCCAACCTCGGAAAGGCCCCCCAGAGGCGGTCAATACCAGGCGCGCAACCTCCGCAGAGGTACCTCCGCGCAGGCACTGGGCCAGAGCGGAGTGCTCGGAGTCCACGGGCACGATCTGCCCCGGCTCTGCTGCCGCGGTCACCAAGGGGCCGCCGGCGACCAGGGACTCCTTGTTCGCCAGTGCCAGTCGTGCCCCCGTGGCGAGCGCCGCCAGGGTGGGGCGCAGACCAAGTGAGCCGACCAGGGCGTTGAGCACCACGTCAGCTGGCGTGATCTCCACAAGCTGCGTCGCAGCGCCAGGTCCATCGAGCACCTCGACGCTGCCGCGCAGGTTCATGCCACTGAGCTGTTCACGCAGTCGCGCGGCAGCGCCGCTGTCAGCGATGGCCACGACGGGTGCGCCGGTAGCCCGGACCTGTGCGGCTACGGCATCGATGTCAGCACCACCCGCAGCCAGCCCGACCACCCGAAATCGACCCGGGTGGGCGGCGATCACCTCCAGCGCCTGGGTGCCGATGGATCCGGTGCTGCCCAGGAGCAGAACGCGGCTGACGGTGCGGTTGGAGTCACTCACCTGAGCATCATCCCTGAAAGCCGAACGTTCGTGACTGGATCAACCCGGTGCCGTGGTCGGGAAACGCTTGCGGTGTGCCACGATAGTGGCTGATACGGCCGCTCGCGGAGCGTGCCCGACCGAGCAGGAGGACCCACCGTGGCTGGAAAGCAGCTTGAGCAGACCTCACAGGAGACCGCACTGTCCACTGTGGACCTGGCGGACGAGCCCTCTGCGGAATGGGGCTGGCACGGTGAAGCCCCACGGCTGGTCCGGGGCGCAGGCTGGGTCTCCGTGGCCATCCTGCTGGTCTTCTTGATCGGCAACCACCGTGGACACGTCGAGGACCTCTGGCTCATCGGGATGACTGTCATCCTCGTGGTCATCCTGCTGCGCGATGCAGTTCGCCGCCGCACCTCCTGGCGCAAGTAGCCCGCCCTCCGCATCTACCCTTCAGCGGCGAGTTGCCCGCAGGCGGCGGCGATCTCCTGCCCTCGGGTGTCGCGGACTGTGCAGGACACGCCGGCTGCGCGCACCCTGCGGACAAATTCGCGTTCCACCGGCTTGGGGCTCGCATCCCAGGCGCTCCCCGGTGTCGGGTTCAGTGGGATCAGGTTCACATGCACCAAGGCCCCGAGTGCGGCCTTCAGCTTCTTGGCCAGGAGGTCTGCTCGCCACGGCTGATCGTTGATGTCACGGATCAGCGCATACTCGATGGAGACCCGTCGACCGGACTTGTCCGCGTAGTACCGCGCTGCTTGGAGCACCTCAGCCACCGACCATCGGTTGTTGACCGGTACCAGAGTGTCGCGCAGCTCGTCGTCAGGGGTGTGCAAGGACACAGCGAGCGTCACCGTCATCCCCTCGTCAGCGAACTTGCGTATGGCAGGTGCCAGCCCGACCGTGGACACGGTGACCGACCGCTGGGAGATACCGAGCCCATCCGGCGCGGGTTCGGTGATGCGCCGCACCGCGGCCACCACCCGCTTGTAGTTCGCCAGGGGCTCGCCCATACCCATGAAGACCACGTTGGACAGGCGCCCGGGGCTGCCACCGACCTCGCCGTCACGCATGGCGGCCGCAGCTGCACGGACCTGGTCGACGATCTCCGCAGTGGAGAGGTTGCGGTCGAGTCCCGCTTGGCCGGTGGCACAGAAGGGACAAGCCATTCCGCACCCTGCCTGGCTGGAGATGCACAGCGTCGCGCGATCCGGGTAGCGCATCAACACGCTCTCGATCAGCGTGCCATCGTGCGCGCGCCACAGGGTCTTGCGGGTGGTGCCCTCGTCGCAGGACAGGTGGCGCACCGCGGTGAACAAGGTCGGGAACAGCGCCTCAGACACCGTCTCGCGGACGGCAGCAGGCAGGTCGGACATCTGGGCTGCATCAGACTGCAACCGTCCGTAGTACTGGCGCGCCAACTGATCGGCCCGGAACGCTGGGAGCCCGAGCTCGGCCACGGCAGCCTTGCGTCCCGCGGAATCGAGGTCGGCGAGGTGGCGCGGGGGCAGCCCACGTCGCGGAGCGTCGAACACAAGAGGTAAGGAAGTCATGATGGGTCCCATTGTCTCACCCTTCTGAGCGCGCCCACGTGCGCGCAGGTGGGCGGTCCACCATGATCGACCTATGCACACCGATCCGAGTCACCCAGAGGACGCCCCGTCGGACGGCGAGCGGGCACAGCAAACCCCCGATCCCGCCGCCAATGGCGCATCTGCGGTCGCGCCGGAGGTGCGCGAAGGCACTGGGCCGGAGGTGCCCGAAGACCCGGGATCGGCAGAAGCCCGGAAAGGACCATTGGACGTCACCCGCACGGCCAGCGCGTGGATCGGTTTGGTGGTCGGTGCGCTGATTCTCATTCTTCTCCTCGTGTTCGTCCTGCAGAACAATGAGAACACCAAGCTCAGCATCTTGGCCTGGGACTTCACCTTGCCCTTGGGCGTCAGCATGCTGTTCGCCGCCATCGCCGGAGCTCTGATCATGGCGCTGGCTGGTGGCGCACGAATCCTGCAGCTGCGGAAGGCCTACAAGAACCTCAGGCGCTGAGGTCAGTGCGCGGTGGTGATCATCTTCTGCCGGGAGTGCACCCGGTAGGCGACATCAACGGTCAGACCGGGCGTCTCGGCGAACGCGCGTTCTGCTCTCCCGGGCGAGAACTCGATACCGAGGACCGCCCGCAAGCTCGCCCGATCCGCGAACTGCCACACGGTGTCGACCCGCCGCATGGAGAACCCCTGGACGCGGAAGAACTGCTCCACCGATGACGGCCGATAGCTGGGCAG
>JADGOX010000220.1 GCA_017882745.1 Mycobacteriaceae bacterium
GCCACGAAATACCGGTGCAGCGGGTAGTCCATGTCGATGCCGACTCCACCGTGTACGTGCACCGCGGTGTGCGCGACCCGGTGGCCAGCGTCGGCCGCCCAGAACTTCGCGGTCGCAATCTCCGTCCCGCTCTCCAGCCCCTCACTGACACGCCACGCGGCCTGCCACAGGGTGAGCCGAATCGCCTCGACGTCGATGTAGGCGTCCGCCAAGCGCTGGGCAACGGCCTGGAAGCTGCCGATGGCTCGGCCGAACTGCTGCCGTTCCCTGCCGTACTCAGCGGTGAACTCGAGGGCCCGCTCGGTGACCCCGAGCTGCAGCGCACACAGTCCGACGGTGCCCCGGTCGACCAGCCACGCCACAACCTCGCCGCCGTCGCCGCCGAGGACGCGGTCACGGTCCAGCGCCACGTCCAGCAGCTCCAGCCAGCCCGCGGAGTCCCGATCGACCATGTCTTGGCGCTGCACGCTCACGCCCGGGTCCTCGACATCCACGAGGAACACTGCGACCCCCTCTGGCGTGGTCGCTGAGACGAGGAACGCATCGGCGACCATGCCGGCGGGGACGGTGACCTTGGTTCCGCTCAGCACCCAGCCGTCTCCGCTGGGGGTGGCGTGCACGCCGGGTGAGGCCTGCTCGTCGGTGAGTGCCGCGCTCAGCACCCGCTGGCCGGTGGCCGCAGGTGCGGCCCAGCGCGTGCGCTGCGCGGCGGTCCCGAACTGGGCAATGGCGGAGGCTGCCATCACGATGGAGGGCAGATACGGGACCGGCGCCACGGTGCGGCCGAGCTCGATGAGCACGCTGCACTGCTCCAGTGCGTCGAACCCGCCGCCCCCGACCGTCTCGGGTAGCGCCGCAGCGAGAATTCCCGCGTCGGCGAGATCTGCCCACAGGGCACGGTCGAAGCGGTCTGGGGCCTTCTCGATCTCCCGGAGCCGATCCTGCGTCACCTTGTCGGTGAGGATCTGACGTGCGAGGCCACCGAGGTCGTTCTGTGCGTCGGTGAGTGCGAAGTCCATGCCAGCTCCTAGCGTTTCGAGGCGGGTTGACCGAGCGCGACCATGGCGACGATGTCGCGCTGAATCTCGTTGGTGCCGCCACCGAAGGTGAGAATCAGTGAGGAACGGTGCATCCGCTCGATGCGACCAGCCAGCAGGGCACCCCTCGAACCCTGCCGGACGATCGATCCGCTACCGAGCACCTCCATCAGCAGGCGGTAGGCCTCGGTCGCGAACTCGGTGCCGAACACCTTGGTCGCGGAGGCGTCGGCCGGGTTGGGCGCGTGGCCCACGCTCCAGGCGATCTTCCAGTTGATCAGCTTCAGGAAGTCGGCCTTCGCATACACCCTTGCGAGGTGCAGCTGAACCCATTCCTGGTCGATCACCCGGCGGTCGTCGGGCAGCTTGGTCTGCTGCGCCCACTCCCGGACGTCCCGCAGCGCAGTGAGCACCGGCGCAGAGGACGTGAGGGCCACCCGCTCGTGGTTGAGCTGGTTGGTGATCAGCGGCCAGCCCGCGTTCTCCTCGCCGACCCGGGCCGAGACCGGCACGCGAACGTCCTCGTAGTAGGTCGCACTGGTACCGGGTCCAGCGACTGTGCGTACCGGCGTCCACGAGAAGCCGGGGGCGTCCGTGGGCACGATGAGCATGCTGATGCCCTTGTGCTTGGGTGCCTCAGGATCGGTCCGGCACGCCAGCCACACGTAGTCGGCGTACTGGATGAGGCTGGTCCACATCTTCTGCCCGTTGACGATGTAGTCCTCACCGTCGCGGACAGCCCGGGTGCGCAGCGAGGCGAGATCGGTGCCTGCCTCCGGCTCGGAGTACCCGATGGCGAAGTGGAGCTCACCAGCGGCGATCTTCGGCAGGAAGAAGGACTTCTGCTCGTCGGTACCGAATCGCATGATTGTCGGGGCGACGCTGTTCACGGTGAGGAACGGGACCGGGGCCCCGGCGATGGCGGCCTCGTCGGTGAAGATGAGCTGGTCCAGCATCGGACGCTCCTGGCCGCCGTACTCCTTGGGCCAGCCAATGGCGAGCCAGCCGTCGGCGCCCATCTGGCGAACGATCTGCTTGTAGGCGTCGCCTGTGCCGTACTCGCCTTCGATGGAGCTCATTGCCTCGCGCCGCTCGGGCGTCATCAGTTGCGCGAAGTAGCTGCGCAGCTCGCGGCGCAATGATTCCTGCTCGGGGGTGTAGCTGATACGCATCGGGCCTCCTGGGTGGAACACGTTCTACCCAGCCTAGTCGCGATCATTGCGTTGCGGTAGAACCAGTTCTAGTCTCAGTGCCGGGCCTGCTGGTATGGCGGCCAGGCCGCACGCGGTCATCAGACGTTTTCAACTGGAGGCATCCCGCTATGGAAATCAGGGCCAACCATGAACTTTGCGAAGGAAACGCGGTGTGCGTTGGACTGGCGCCAAAGGTGTTCGACCTCAGTGATGACGACCAGGTGGTGATTCTGCAGGCAGATCCTCCGGAGGAGCAGCTCGATCGCGTGCGGAAGGCCATCGACCGCTGCCCGAAGGCTGCGTTGTCCCTGCACGAGTGAGTTCGAGTGCTCGAGCTGAACTAGACTTGAGCAAGACTAGAACAGGTTCTACCGTCATGTCGGTCCCAGTTCGTTTCGTACGTGCATCGAGGAGAGTTCATGAAGTCTGCTGTCACCGAGCAGCCGCTTGCGGGCAAGGTCGCCGTCGTCACCGGTGCCGGAGCGGGCCTCGGCCGGGCAGAGGCCTTGGCGCTCGCGCGGGCTGGGGCCGACGTCGTGGTCAACGACATGACCCACTCGGACGTGATCGACGAGATCACGTCGCTCGGTGTACGGGCCGCACTGGTCAAGGGCGATGTCGGTGAGCGCTCCACCGCTGATGAGCTGATCCGCACCGCGGTCGAAGAGTTCGGTGGGCTGCACGTCGTGGTCAACAACGCGGGCGTCACCCGTGACCAGATGCTGTTCAACATGTCCGACGAGGACTTCGACCTCGTGATCCGCGTTCACCTGCGGGGACACTTCCTGCTCACGCGCAACGCCGGTGCCTACTGGCGCGAGCAGTCCAAGTCCACGGGTGGCCCGGTCTATGGCTCGATCGTCAACACGTCTTCGGAGGCGGCCTTCTTCGGCCCCGCCGGCCAGGCCAACTACGGGGCGGCCAAGGCCGGGATCACCACGCTGACCATGACGGCGTCCAAGGCGCTCGGGCGCTACGGCGTGCGGGCCAACGCCATCTGCCCCAGGGCCCGCACCGCGATGACCGAGTCGGTCTTTGCCGCCGCCCCCACGGACGGGCCGGACCCGCTGTCGGTGGAGAACGTGGCGCCGCTTGTCGCCTACCTCGCCTCGCCGGCCTCGGCTGAGATCGACGGCCAGGTCTTCGTGGTCTACGGCGGCATGGTGGTGCTGATGGCCCCACCGACGATTGAGCAGCGTTTCGACTCGAACGGTCCGATGTGGACACCCGAGGAGATCGAGAAGAACCTCGGCGGCTACTTCGCCGGGCGTGACCCACAGCGCACCTTTGTCTGCGCCGACCTAGCAAACCTCGCCTGAGGAGGCAGCTTCACCATGACATCTACAGGGACATCCACAAGCAAGACGCTCACGATGCGCCCGCGCGTCGAGGCGCTTGGGCTCAAGACCGGCCAGCTGCACATCAACGGCCAGTGGCGCGACTCCGGCGATGGCGCGAGGTGGACCCATCACCACCCCGCGACGGGCGAGGTGATCGGTGAGTTCGCCGTCGCCACCGTGACCGACGTCGATGAGGCAGTACTCGCGGCGCGCAAGGCTTTCGACGACGGCCCGTGGCGCAACATGCGGGCCGGGCAGCGCATCAAGCTGCTCAACCGCTACGCGAACCTGCTGCGGGACAACGCCGAAGAGCTGAAGGGGCTCCTGGCGCTGGACAACGGCGTCCCCCTGTCCTTCGGGGGCATCTACGCCGCGTCTATCGAGGCAGCCGCCGACATCTTCGACCACCATGCCGGCTGGGTCGACAAGGTGGGCGGTCAGACGCTGCCCGCCTACCAGGGTGGCGACCACCTGGCGATGACCTTCCGCGAGCCGATCGGCGTGGTCGCGGCCATCCTTCCGTGGAACGCGCCATTCCTGCTCTACGCGCAGAAGATCGCGCCGGCGTTGGCCGCCGGCTGCACCGTGGTGCTCAAGCCCTCGGAGTACGCGACCTTCTCCGTGCTGCGAATGGTGGAACTGCTCCTCGACGCCGGTCTGCCCGAGGGTGTGATCAACGTGGTGACCGGTCCCGGTGAGACCGTGGGCGAGGCGATGATCACCCACGACGCCGTGGACAAGATCAGCTTCACCGGCAGCCGGGCGGTCGGTCAGCACGTCATCAGGGCCTCGGCCAGCACGCTGAAACGGGTGTCCCTGGAGCTGGGCGGAAAGAGCCCCGCGATCGTGTTCCCGGACGCCCCGAACATCACTCTTGCCGGCATGACCACCATGGGCACGGTGACCATGGGCCTGTCCGGACAGGCATGTATCGCGCACACCCGAGCACTGGTGCACCGCGATGTCCTGGACGAGTTCCTGGCCGGTGCTGAGATGATGGCCGGGGCGATCACCTACGGCGACCCCTTCGACCCGGCCGTACTCGCCAGCCCCCTGATCAACGACAAGCAGATGCAGCGTGTCCTGGGGTACCTGGAACGCGGTCAGGAAGAGGGTGGCCGGCTCGTCACCGGTGGCAGCCGCGTCGAGGGCGAGCTCAGCGCGGGCAACTTCGTACAGCCGACCATCTTCGCCGACGTCGACAACCGCTCGACCCTCGCGCAGGAGGAGATCTTCGGTCCGGTGCTGTCCGTCGTCACTTTCGAGGACGAGGCCGACGCAGTTCGCCTGGCCAACGACACCCAGTACGGGCTGGGGGCGGGCGTCTACACCAGCGATGTCAGCCGGGCGATGCGGATGGCCAAGGCAGTGCGGGCCGGCACCGTCGGCATCAACGGTTTCAATATCGAGCCGCACCTGCCCTTCGGCGGGTTCAAGCAGTCCGGTATGGGCCGTGAGGGTGGGCAGGCCGCTTTCGAGGCCTTCACAGAGCTGAAGACCGTGCTCCTGCCACTGACCGATGAGGTCATGTGATGGGCGATTTGGAGGGCAAGGTCGCCATCATCACCGGTGCTGCAGGCGGGCAGGGTGCCGCGGCGGCCCGCCGCTACGTGGCCGAGGGTGCGCGGGTGGTCATTGCCGACGTCAACGACGAGAGCGGGAAGGCGCTCGCCGTGGAGCTGGGCGAGGCCGCCTACTACCGGCATCTCGACGTCTCCAGTGAGGACGACTGGACCGGCGTCGTCGACGAGGCGGTTCGTGAGCTGGGCAAGATCGACATCCTGGTGAACAACGCGGGCATCCTGTTCTTTTCCGCCTTGGTCGACACGACTCTCGAGCAGTACGAGCGGGTGATCCGGATCAACCAGATCGGCACGTTCCTCGGCATGCGATCGGTGATCAA
>JADGOX010000221.1 GCA_017882745.1 Mycobacteriaceae bacterium
CGGCGAGGCCACCGGCTCGGAGTGTGGTTCTGAGTAGTCCCATGAAGCTCTCCAGGGTGCGGGGCTCGGTGACACGGAAACCGGTCCGGTGAGGACTGTACATACCACGGTACTCACCGAACCCCGGCCGGACAACGCTCGTCGCCGGGCCAGACTGGCTGCTGTGGGAGCACACTGGGTGCATGCTCCTGGGTCGCGCCCTGATGTCCACTGTGACGCTGGTGCAGTCGGGGATCGCGGGGGTCGCCGATGTTGTGGGTGTGACTGCCAGGCGCCGGTCGTGGTCGGGGTCCGGACGCGCATGGATCGAGGTCCGCGGACTGGACGGCCCGGGCGGTGATGACCTGGCCGTGCGCATGGTCGCGGTTCTGCGGGCATTGCCGGGCGTGGAGTGGGTGGAGCTGAACAGGACACTGTCGCGTGTCGTGGTGTCCCTTCGACCCGAGGGGCCGACGGTGGCTGAACTGTCGGCGGTGGTCGGTCACTGCGAAGAGGATGCCTCGAACGAGAGTGAGGCGCCCGGTGGGGACGGTGGTAGGTCCGGCGGAGTACCACGACCTGTGGGGGGCATGGATCTGCCGGGTGATGGTGCCGTGCTGGCAGGGCGGGTGGCGGCGTTGAGCGCGGATGTCATCGGGTTGGCCGCGGCGGTGGCTGGTCGTGCTCTGCGGCTGCCACGTCTGCCGGGCGTGGTGACGGCCGCCGTCACGCTGATCGATGTTCAGCCTCGTCTGCGCCGCGCACTGGAAGCCGGGATCGGCACCGACCCCGCGGATGTGGTGCTGGCTGTGGCGATGGCCGCCGCGCAGAGCCTGGCGCAGAGTCCGGCGTCGCTGGCGGTCGATCTGACGTTGCGTGCCGCGCTGGTCGCCGAGGCGCGGGCCAGTCAGCGGGCGTGGGAACGGCACGAACCCGCTTTGGCCGCACATGCGGCCTGCGAGCAGGCTTTCCCCGACATGGTCCGGCCGGGTCCACGTCCGCCTGGTCCGATCGAGAAGTACGCCGATGCCGCCACCGCCACCGGCCTGCTGGGCGCTGGTGTCATCGGGTTCGCCGCAGCGAGTGCGGACCGGGCCGGTGATGCCGTGCTGGTCGCTGCTCCTCGGGCGACGCGCACCGCGCGGGAGTCCTTTGCGACCACGTTGAGTCGCCATCTCTGCGAGGATCACCACGTACTGGTGCTACGAGGTGATGCTCTGCGTCGCCTGGACCGCGTCGATGCCCTCGTGATCGACCCTCGGGCTCTGTTGAGTGACACCTTGACGGTGGGCGAGGTCCGCGGAGTGCAGGGCCCTGCCCGCACCTTGCTGTGGACCTCAGCACGTGAGGATGTCGACAACGGCCTGCTCGGACCCGGCTGGCACTCGGTGCGGGCGCTGTCGCCGACCCACGACGGTTCCGTGGCGCCGACCGGGGCGCAGGTGTTGGTCACCGCGGTGCCCGATCCCCTGGCCGGGGCGCTGGTGTCGGCGGCGCGGCGGGCGCGGGTCGCTCTGGTGTCCCTCGACGTGGAGGAACTCGGTGAGTTACGGGCCGCCTTCGATGACCTGCAGCAGGGCGGCGACACAGTAGACGCCGCGTTGTCGGATGCGGTGAGCACGTTGCAGGGCGCCGGTCGCACGGTCGCTGTGCTCGCCGTGCAGGCGCCGCAGGCTCTGGCCGCCGCCGATGTGTCACTGGCGCTGAGCCGACCCTCGATGGCGCCGGGATGGACAGCGGACCTGATCGTGCCTGATCTGGGGGCGGTGTGGCGGGTACTGAGCGCGCTACCGGCGGCGCGGGCCACGAGCCGCAGAGGGGTCGAGCTGTCCGCTGGCAGCTCGGTGCTCGGCGCCTTGTTGATGCTGCCAGGTGTGCGCGGCCGGGGCCCCGGCCCAGTGGTGGCGGGAGCGGCACTGGGCCTGTTCAGCGGTCGCGCGGCGGCGCTGCGAGTTGCGCGTTTGACGGTGCCCACCGCCGCGCCTGTGGTCGACTTTCATGCCATGTCCGCCGACCAAGCGGTCAGAGCCCTGTCCGGCCCGCACGGTCCGCAACCACGACCGGCCAGTGCGGCGCACGCGCACCGGTGGAGTGTTGCGGTGGCCGCCGGCGGCCACCTGGTGTGGCGGGTGGCGAGTGCCCCGGGGGTGTGGGGTCTTCGGATGGCGGGAGCGGCGCGGGCCGAGCTGGCGGACCCGTTGACACCGATCCTGGCGACGGGCGCCGCGGCCAGCGCTGTGCTGGGCTCGCCGGTGGACGCAGTGATGGTCGGGTCGGTGATGATGGGCAACGCAGTACTGTCCGCGGCGCAACGTTTGCGGGCCGAAAGTCTGCTGGACCGTCTCCTGGCCGACGGAGATGCCCCCGCCCGACTGGTCACCCCTGACCCCGACGCGGGGCAGGGGTATCTCGACGTCGCCTCCGACGATCTGCGGGCGGGCGAGATCGTCGAGGTCCGGGCCGGTGAGGTCGTGCCCGCTGACGGCAGGCTGCTCACTGCTGAAAGTGTCGAGGTCGATGAGTCCTCGCTGACCGGGGAATCGTTGCCCGTCATGAAAGACCCCGCACCGACACCGGGTGCACCCTTGGCGGAACGGGCCTGCATGGTCTTTGAAGGCACCGTCGTGCTCACCGGCACCGCCACGGCACTGGTCACCGCGGTGGGTGCCGGTACCGAAGCCGACCGGACCGCTGCCCTGACACCCCCGGCCGCCCGCGACGTCGGCCTGCAAGCCCAACTGGGGCGCTTGACCTCGCGCGTGCTGCCGGTGACCGTGGGTGGTGGCCTCGTCGTCACCCTGCTCGGCTTGCTCCGCGGAACAGGGCTGCGTCAAGCCGTCACCAGCGGCGTAGCCATCGCCGTCACCGCGATCCCCGAAGGCCTCCCGTTGGTCGCCACCCTGGCGCAGCAAGCCGCGACCCGACGCCTCACCCGCCACGGGATCCTGGTCCGCTCACCACGTTCCATCGAAGCCCTCGGTCGCGTCGATGTGGTCTGCTTCGACAAGACCGGCACCTTGAGTGAAAACGAACTGCGGGTCACGACAGTCCAACCCCGACCCGGCTGGCAACGCGTGGACGTACTGGCCTGCGCGTCGCGGACCTGTCCCGAAACGGTGACAGAACAACCACTCCAACATGCCACCGACATCGCCGTCCTCCGCGCATACGCCGGCTCCACCGAGCAGCGGCACGCGGAGCTGCCGTTCCGGGCCGGTCGCCCCTACGCGGCCACCGTGACCGGAACAATGCTGTCGGTCAAGGGCGCGCCCGAGGTACTCATCACCGCCGCCAACGCCCCCACCGCACTCCGTGAGCAGGTACACGAGCTGGCCGCTCAAGGCCTGCGAGTCCTCGCCGTGGCCCAGCGCCAGCTCACCACGGCCCAAGCGGCGGCGGCTGCCACCAACGACGACGCCCTCGAACACCTCTCCCGGGAAGAACTCGA
>JADGOX010000222.1 GCA_017882745.1 Mycobacteriaceae bacterium
CGCAGGCATCGGCCGCTGCCGCTGCCGCCTCACTGAGTCCCGGCAGCTCGGGGGCATCCGTGATCAATCCCGCGAAGTAGTCGGTGTCCAGCCACGCGGTGAGCTGATCGATGGCCGTGGAGACCTGGCGGGGACCGGCGTACAGGTGCTGGCGCAAACCCTCACTCAGGGTTTCTGTGTAGCCGGCGTAGGCCTTGGGCACGGCTGCCAGCCGCGCACGGAAGTTCTCCCAGTCCTGCTCGGTCTCCGTCGGCATCTGGCTGAAGCCCTCGCGCACGGAATGCATCGGAGAGAACAGGTTGCGGATCGCCCGCAGTTCCTCACCGTGCTCCAGCTGCGTCAGCTCGGAGGTCAGCCGCTCACGCAACAAGGTGGCGCAACGCTGCTCGGCCGGGTCCAGGTCCGCACCCAGGGCTTCCGTGGCGTCCAGCTCCGCCAAGGTGCGGCGGATCAGGGTCTCCTGCGCGGCCAGACCCGCTGGGGAGAAGTCATCGAGCTCATCAGCGCCGTAGGGCAGGCCCAGCTCGGTGGACAACAGCGGGCTCAGCCGGGCAAGGGCGTCGAGGTGGCGGTCGGCAATCTCGCGAGGGGTCATCTCGCAATGATGCTTGTGCGCAAAGTCCGGCGGTTCGCGGCCAGGCTCTCCGCGCGAGCAGACTGTGCGGAATGACGACATTGCAGGCGACCGGGCTGGCCGCTGGACACGGGGATCGCACGCTGTTCTCCGAGCTTGACCTGATCGTGGGACCGAACGACGTCATCGGCCTGGTCGGTGCCAACGGAGCCGGCAAGTCCACGTTGCTGCGGCTGCTCGCCGGCCTGGACCAGCCCATGGACGGCACCGTCACACTGAGCCCGCCCGATGCCACCGTCGGCTACCTGCCGCAGGAGCCCGACCGCCTGGACGCAGAGACCGTGCTGGAGTTCCTCGGCCGGCGCACGGGCGTCACCCAGGCGCAAGCACTGATGGACGCGGCCGCCGAGGCGATGGCAGACGGCGGCGGAGACGACTACTCGATGCTGCTCGAGCGGTGGCTGGCCCTGGGCGGCGCCGACCTCACCGAACGCGCGGCGGAGGTCGCGGCCGACGTCGGTCTGGGCATCGACCTCTCCGCCCACATGACGAGCCTGTCGGGCGGCCAGGCCAGCCGCGCCGGCCTCGCGTCGCTGCTGTTGTCACGCTACGACGTGCTGCTGCTGGACGAGCCCACCAACGACCTGGACCTCGACGGGCTGGCGCGCCTGGAGCGCTTCGTCGACGAGCTGCGCACCCCGGTCGTCATCATCAGCCACGACCGCGAGTTCCTCGCCCGCACCGTCACCCGGGTGGTGGAGTTGGACCTCGCCCAGCAGCAGGTGGGGATGTACGCCGGAGGTTATGACGCCTACCTCGCCGAACGGGAGATCGCCCGCGAGCACGCCCGCGAGGCCTACGACGACTACGCGGAAACCAAGTCCGGGCTCGAGGACCGCGCGCGGATGCAGCGCGGCTGGATGAAGGCCGGCGTCGGCAAGTCCAAGTCCCAGGCCAAGGACTCCGACAAGATGAGCCGCAAGTTCAAGGCCGACGCCAGCGAGAAGCAGGCCGCCAAGGCCAGCCAGACGGAGCGCCGCATTGAGCGGCTGGACGTGGTGGAGGAGCCCCGCAAGGAATGGGAGCTGCGGATGTCCATCGCAACCGCCCCGCGCAGCGGCGGGGTCGTCGCGGCGCTGGACTCGGCCGTCGTCAAGCGTGGCAGCTTTACCTTCGGCCCGGTGACGGAGCAGGTGGACCTCGGCGACCGGATCGTCATCACGGGAGCGAACGGATCAGGCAAGTCCACGCTTCTGGCCCTGCTCCTGGGACGTTTGGACCCCGACGAGGGCCGGGCGGACCTGGGTAGCGGCGTGCAGGTGGGAGAGGTGGACCAGGCGCGAGCACTGTTCCTGGGTGAGCAGAGCCTGGCGCGAGCTTTCGGCGAGGCGGTACCCGAGTGGCCGGACGCGGAGGCACGCACCCTGCTGGCCAAGTTCGGGTTGCGCGGCGCGCACGTGGGACGCCCGGCGGCGTCGTTGTCCCCGGGTGAGCGCACGCGGGCGGCGCTGGCGTTACTGCAGGCCAAGGGCGTGAACCTGCTGGTGCTCGACGAGCCCACCAACCACCTGGACCTCCCGGCCATCGAACAGCTGGAGCAGGCGATGGAGAGCTACACCGGCACCTTGCTGCTGGTCACCCACGACCGTCGGATGCTTGATTCTGTGCGCAGCACGCGACGTTGGGTGATGACCGACGGGACACTGAGCGCTCGTGAGTGACGTCACGTGACGGTCGGTAGCATTGCACTCAGTAGCTCGCGGCGCGATACGCTTCCCTCTCGCGTAACACCTACAACCAGCCCCCGCTGACGCCACTCACCCAGCTCGTCGTCAGCGTCACCAACTGTGGCGGAAAGTTACCGTCCCGAAACTGCGCAGCGTCAGGTATTCTCCGCTATGGGCCAGCGTCGTCCCGAGTGGTGTTCTTTTCCATGCTCCCGCTGCTGAAAGCGACCGATGAACAGACTGCCTGGCCGGCAAGGCCTCTATGACCCCGCGAACGAGCACGACGCCTGTGGCGTCGCATTTGTCGTCGACATGCACGGGCGCCGCAGCCGGGACATCGTGGACAAGGGCATCGCCGCTCTGGTCAACCTCGACCACCGAGGCGCGGCTGGCGCCGAGCCCAACAGTGGTGACGGCGCGGGCATCCTGATTCAGGTTCCAGACCGCTTCTTCCGCGAGGTCTGCGACTTCCCGCTGCCGGCTGCCGGCGCGTACGCCACCGGCATTGCCTTCCTGCCGCAGGCTGCCGGGGAGGCCACGACGGCCGCCGAGACCATCGAGCAGATCGTGCGCAACGAAGGTCTCACCGTGCTCGGCTGGCGCGAGGTTCCGGTGGATGATTCCTCCTTGGGTGCCCTGGCACGGGACGCGATGCCGACCTTCCGTCAACTCTTCATCGCCGCAGCCGATTTTTCCGTTACCGGCATGGATCTGGAACGCGCCGCCTTCGTGGTCCGCAAGCGCGCGGAACGTGAGCTGGGCAAGGCAGGGCCCGGGCGGGGCACCGGCAACGAGACGGCCTACTTCCCCAGCCTCTCCGGCCGCACCTTCGTCTACAAGGGCATGCTCACCACCCCGCAGCTGCGCGAGTTCTACCTCGACCTGCAGGACGAGCGGGTGGAAAGCGCGCTGGCCCTGGTGCACTCCCGCTTCTCCACCAACACCTTCCCTTCGTGGCCGCTGGCCCACCCCTACCGGCTGGTCGCGCACAACGGCGAGATCAACACCGTCAACGGCAACGAGAACTGGATGCGGGCTCGCGAGGCCCTCATCAAGTCCGACAAGTTCGGCGACATCAGCCGCATCTTCCCCATCTGCACTCCGGGAGGAAGCGACACAGCACGCTTCGACGAGGTGCTTGAGCTGCTGCACCTCGGTGGCCGCAGCCTGCCGCACGCCATGCTGATGATGATCCCCGAGGCGTGGGAGAAGCACGCGACGATGGACCCCGCCAAGCGGGCGTTCTACGCCTACCACGCCTCGCTCATGGAGCCGTGGGACGGACCGGCCTCGGTGGCCTTCACCGACGGCACCGTTGTCGGCGCAGTGCTCGACCGCAACGGCCTGCGTCCCTCGCGGGTGTGGGTGACCGAGGACGGCCTGGTCGTGATGGCTTCCGAGGTCGGCGTGCTCGACATCGATCCCGCCACCGTGGTGCGCAAGATCCGGCTGAAGCCCGGCCGCATGTTGCTGGTCGACACCGCCCAGGGCCGCATCGTCAGCGACAAGGAGCTCAAGCAGAACCTGGCTTCCGAGCAGCCCTACCAGGAGTGGCTGGACGCCGGCGTGGTCAAGCTCCGCGACCTGCCGGCCCGGCCGCACGTGCGCAACTCGCACGAGTCGGTCCTGCGCCGCCAGCAGATGTTCGGCTACACCACCGAAGAGCTGGACCTGCTGCTCGCACCGATGGCGATCAGCAGCGCCGAGGCCATCGGCTCGATGGGTACCGACACCCCCATGGCGGTGCTCTCGACCCGACCGCGGCTGCTGTTCGACTACTTCTCCCAGTTGTTCGCCCAGGTCACCAACCCTCCGCTGGACGCCATCCGCGAAGAGCTGGTGACCAGCCTGGCCAACACCATCGGCCCCGAGGGCGACCTGCTCAACCCCACCGCCGCCTCCTGCCGCCACATCGTGCTGCCGATGCCGATCGTCGACAACGACGACCTGGCCAAGCTGGTGCACGCCAACGACGACGGCGACCTGCCTGGCTTCCGCTCCGCGGTCATCTCCGGCCTGTACCCGGTGGCCGACGGGAGTCACGGACTGGCCGCCGCGCTGGAGCACGTCCGCCGCCAGGTGTCCGAGGCGATCATCGACGGCGCACGCATCATCGTGCTCAGCGACCGCGACTCCACCGCCGACCTGGCGCCCATCCCCTCCCTGCTGCTCACCGCGGCTGTGCACTTCCACCTCGTCCGCGAGCGCACCCGCACCAAGGTGGGGCTCATCGTCGAGGCGGGCGACGCCCGCGAGGTGCACCACATGGCGCTGCTCATCGGCTTCGGTGCCGCGGTGATCAACCCCTACATGGCCTTCGAGACCCTGGAAGACATGCTCGACCGCGGCCAGCTGGACACCAGCGACACGACCCTGGCCGAGCTGATCCGCAACTACGTCAAGGCCGCAGGCAAGGGTGTGCTCAAGGTGATGTCCAAGATGGGCATCTCCACCTTGGCCTCCTACACCGGCGCGCAGGCCTTCGAGGCCATCGGGCTGTCCGAGGAACTGGTGAGCGAGTACTTCACCGGCGTCACCAGCCGCCTCAGTGGTATCGGGCTCGACGAGATCGCTGCCGACATCACCGTCCGGCACCACAACGCGTACACGGAGCGTCCCGAGGAGCGCGCGCACCGCGAGCTCGAGGGTGGCGGCGAGTATCAGTGGCGTCGCGAGGGCGAGTACCACCTGTTCAACCCGGACACGGTTTTCAAGCTGCAGCACGCCACACGCAGCGGCCGTTACGAGGTGTTCAAGGAGTACACGGAGCTGGTCAACAACCAGTCGGCGCAGCTGGCCACCTTGCGAGGCCTGTTCACGCTGAAGAGTGGCGAGCGCCATCCCATCCCGATCGAGGAGGTGGAGCCGGTCAGCGAGATCGTCAAGCGCTTCTCCACCGGGGCAATGAGCTACGGGTCGATCTCCGCCGAGGCCCACGAGACCCTCGCCATCGCGATGAACCGCCTCGGCGGCAAGTCCAACACCGGCGAGGGCGGCGAGGACGTCGAGCGCTTCACCCCGGACGCCAACGGCGACTCGCGCCGCTCGGCCATCAAGCAGGTGGCCTCGGGCCGCTTCGGGGTGACCTCGGAGTACCTGACCAACGCCGACGACATCCAGATCAAGATGGCGCAGGGCGCGAAGCCCGGCGAGGGTGGCCAGCTGCCCGCGAACAAGGTGTACCCGTGGATCGCGAAGACACGGCACTCCACGCCTGGCGTCGGACTCATCAGTCCGCCGCCGCACCACGACATCTACTCCATCGAGGATCTGGCGCAGCTGATCCACGACCTGAAGAACGCCAACCGGGACGCCCGGGTGCACGTGAAGCTGGTCTCCGAGATCGGTGTCGGCACCGTCGCTGCCGGCGTGAGCAAAGCCCACGCCGACGTCGTCCTCATCTCCGGCCACGACGGTGGCACCGGTGCCGCTGCCCTGACCGCCCTCAAGCATGCCGGTGGGCCGTGGGAACTGGGTCTGGCCGAGACGCAACAGACGCTGCTGCTCAACGGCCTGCGCGACCGCATCGTGGTGCAGGTCGACGGCCAGCTCAAGACGGGGCGCGACGTCGTCGTGGCTGCGTTGCTGGGGGCCGAGGAGTTCGGCTTCGCCACCGCTCCCCTGATTGTGTCCGGCTGCGTCATGATGCGGGTCTGTCACCTGGACACCTGCCCGGTCGGTGTGGCCACCCAGAACCCGGTGCTGCGCTCACGGTTCAACGGCAAGCCCGAGTTCGTGGTCAACTTCTTCGAGTTCATCGCCCAGGAAGTCCGGGAGATGCTCGCCGAGCTCGGATTCCGCAGCATCGCCGAGGCGGTGGGCCACGCCGAGATGCTGGACACCACCAAGGCGCTGAACCACTACAAGGCAGCGAAGCTGGACCTCAGCCCGATCCTGTACCAGCCGGAGTCGGCGTTCATGAACCAGGACCTGCACTGCACCGGCAGCCAGGACCACGGTCTGGACAAGGCCCTGGACCAGCGGCTGATCGCGGAGAGCCAGGAGGCACTCCACCACGGCACTCCGGTCCAGATCGCCACCGAGATCAAGAACGTCAACCGCACGGTGGGCACCATGCTGGGTCACGAGCTGACCAAGCTGCACGGCGGCAAGGGTCTTCCGGACGGCACCATCGACATCACCCTCACCGGCTCCGCGGGCAACAGCCTGGGCGCGTTCATGCCCAGAGGCATCACGCTCCGCCTCAACGGTGACGCCAACGACTTCGTCGGCAAGGGCCTCTCTGGTGGACACATCGTGGTGCGCCCGCCGCTGAACGCCGCACCCGAGTTCGTCGCCGAGGACAACACCATCGCCGGCAACGTGCTGCTCTACGGGGCCACCAGCGGTGAGGCCCTCATCCGCGGCCTCGTCGGTGAGCGGTTCGCGGTGCGCAACTCCGGTGCCACCGCAGTGGTCGAGGGCGTGGGCGACCACGGCTGCGAGTACATGACCGGCGGCAAGGTCGTCGTCCTCGGTCCGACCGGACGAAACTTCGGCGCCGGCATGTCCGGCGGCGAGGCCTACATCTACGACCCGGACGGGGTGTTCCCTGCTGACCTGAACACCGAGATGGTGGCCTTGGAAGAACCCGGTAGCGCCGATGTCGAATGGCTGCTGGACATCATCGAGCGACACCGTGCGGCGACCGGCTCCGATGTCGCCACCCGCATCCTCGCCGACTGGCCGAACCAGGTCGGGTACTTCGCCAAGGTGATGCCGCGGGAGTACAAGCGGGTGCTGCTGGCCATCGAGACAGCCAAGAAGGACGGAACAGACGTGGACGAGGCAATCATGGCGGCAGCGAATGGGTGACATACGCGGTTTCCTCAAGAACGACCGTGAGCTGCCTGCCCGGCGGCCGGTGGAGCTGCGCCTGCTCGACTGGAAAGAGGTCTATGAGGACTTCGCCACCGACAAGGTCCGCACCCAGGCCAGCCGCTGCATGGACTGCGGTATTCCCTTCTGTAACAACGGTTGTCCACTCGGGAACCTCATCCCGGACTGGAACGACCTGGTCTACAAGGACCGCTGGGAAGACGCGTACAACAGTCTGCACGCCACGAACAACTTCCCCGACTTCACCGGGCGGCTGTGCCCGGCGCCGTGCGAGGCGGCCTGTGTGCTGGGTATCAACCAGCCCGCGGTGACGATCAAGCAGATCGAGCAGGAGATCGTCGACCGAGCGTTCGAGGAAGGCTGGGTCAAGCCGATCCGGCCGACCAAGCTGACCGCGAAGAAGGTTGCTGTCGTGGGTTCCGGCCCGGCGGGTCTGGCCGCGGC
>JADGOX010000223.1 GCA_017882745.1 Mycobacteriaceae bacterium
ACGTCCAGGGGCAGCCGCAGGATGTACCCACGCACCTGGATGTCGCGCTCCTCCATCACGTTGAGCAGCGACACCTGAATCCGCTCGGCCAGGTCGGGCAGCTCATTGATGGCCACGATGCCGCGGTGGCTGCGGGGCACGAGGCCGTAGTGGATGGTCTCCGGATCGCCCAGGCTGCGACCTTCGGCGACCTTGACCGGGTCGACGTCACCGACGAGGTCGCCCACGCTGGTATCCGGCGTTGCCAGCTTCTCCGCGTACCGCTCGCTGCGGTGTCGCCAGGTGATCGGCAATTCGTCGCCGAGCTCCGAGGCACGGCGGATCGACGCCGGGATGATGGGCTCGAAAGGGTGCTCCCCCAGCTCGGATCCGGCGATCACAGGGGTCCACTCGTCCAGCAGGGTCACGAGCGTACGCAGCAGCCGCGTCTTGCCCTGTCCACGTTCACCGAGCACCACCACGTCGTGCCCGGCCAACAATGCACGCTCCATCTGGGGCAGCACCGTGTCTGCGAATCCGACGATTCCCGGCCAGGGGTCGCGTCCCTCCCGGAGTGCAGCAAGCAGGTTGTTCCGGATTTCGTCCTTGACGCTGCGCTGGACGTGCCCGGATGCACGCAGCTCGCCGAGTGAAGTGGGCCGGGTGGTCTGTTCCGCGATGGTCACGTCTGCAACGCTACGAGCGCCCCGGCCGTGCCGCTAGCCCGGGCGTCGTGCGAATGCCACATCCATACGATGCCAAACCGCCCAACGGACTATCGTGGATGCATGACTGTGCCAGCAGCAAAACACCCGAAGACTCCCACCGACAACACGCCGCAGGCCGTTGTCACTGCATTTCTTGCAGCGATGGAGGCACTGGACGTCGATCTGGCCCTGACCTACGCCTCGGACGACATCGTGTACCAGAACGTACCGTTGCCCCCGGCCAGGGGAATGCGTGCCTTTGAGCGTCAGGTCCGCGTGATGGTCAAGTACGGCACCGGCTTTGAAGCGCAGATACACAACATTGCCGCCACCGGCCCCATCGTGCTGACCGAGCGCACCGACGTGCTGAAGGTCGGAGCGTGGGAGGCCAGCTTCTGGGTCTGCGGCACCTTCGAGGTCCGCGACGGGAAGATCGTCCTGTGGCGCGACTACTTCGACTGGACGACCTTCGCCGCGGCGGCCGTCAAGGGAGCAGCGCGAGCCGCAGTGTCAGCGGTGACGTCCCGGGCTAAGCGAACTCGTCCCTGATCCGGTCGGACACCCCGCTGAGGTTCAGTTCGAAGGTGTAGCCCTGCTCATAGCGGTAGCTGCGGTTGACATCCCACAGGTCAATGCCGTTGAGGCAGGCTTTCGCGGCCCGGATCACCGTGGGGTCCTTGGTGGCGATCTGCTCGGCAATTGCCATCGCCGCGGCCCGCAGCTCCTCTTTGGGCACCACGGAGTGCACTGATCCGAAGTGCTGTAGCTCGGCTGCGGTGGCTGTGGCGGAGGTGTAGACCATGGCACGCATCTTGTGCTGCGGCACCAGGCGGGAGAGGTGTGTCGCCGCGCCGAGAGCGCCGCGGTCAACCTCTGGCAGCCCGAAGGTCGCGTCCTCGCTGGCCACGATGACGTCGGAGTTGCCGATCAGTCCGATACCGCCGCCGAGACAGAAGCCCTGGACCGCCGCAATCACCGGGACCGCGCACTCGTACACGGCCTTGAACGATTCGTAGCACCCACGGTTTGCGCCGAGCAGCGCGGTGAACCCCTCGGTGCGCTGCATCTCCTTGATGTCGACGCCGGCGTTGAACCCCCGGCCCTCGGCGCGGAGCACGACGGCCCGCACCGCCGGATCGAGCCCTGCCGCGGTGACCTGGTCGGCGATGGCGAACCAGCCAGCGACGGGAAGTGCGTTTACCGGCGGGTTGTTCACCACGATCTCGGCCACTCCGGTGGAGTGGATGGTCGTGCTCACCACTGCTGCGGCGTCGGTCTGGGTCATCGGAGGGCTCACTCTCAGGGGTGTTGGCTGCTGACGGAGACGACCTCGCCCGTCATGTACGAGGAGTAGTCGCTGGCCAGGAAGACGATGACGTTGGCGAGCTCCCAGGCTTCTGCCGGCCGACCGAACGCCTCCTTGGCGCTGAGCTCGGCGAGCAGCTCATCGGTGGTCACCTTGGCCAGGAACGGGTGCATGACGATGCTGGGCGCGACCGCATTGACCCGAATCCCGTGCGCTGCAACGTCCAGCGCCGAGCAGCGGGTCAAAGCCATCACCCCGGCCTTGGCTGCGGCGTAGTGGGCCTGGCCTTCCTGCGCCCGCCAGCCGATCACCGAGGAGTTGTTGATGATGACGCCGCTGCCGCGGGGCACCATGTGCCTCAGGACCGCGCGCGTGGCCCGGAAGGTGCTGGTCAGCGTCACGTTCAGCACGCTGTTCCACTGGTCATCGGTCATGTCGATGACGCTGGCGGTTCCGCCGAGACCTGCGTTGTTGACCAGAACGTCGATCGCCCCGAACTCGGCGGCGACCGTGTCCATCAAGTGGTCGATCTGCGCTTGGTCGGTGACGTCGCACGGAATGGCCAGGGGCCGCGTGCCGGTGGTCTGCTCGATCTTGTCGGCGGCCTCCCCGAGCCTGCGCTCGTGGCGGTCACTGATCGCCACACGGGCGCCCTCGACGGCGCACCGCTCGGCAGTGGAGAAGCCGATGCCCGTGCCGGCTGCGGCGGTGACCAGAACGGTCTTTCCGCTGAGGAGGTTGTGGCCGGGACCTGGGCCCACGGGCGCGTTCGGAGTAGTTGGCTCAGACATGTTCAGGCCCTCCCTAGACGGTTGAGGACCGCATCGGCCTCGGTCACGATCCTTTGGATCAGATCCTGGCAGCTGGGGGTGTCGTCGATGAGGCCGACGACCTGGCCGGTGGCCATGACACCGAGGTCGGTGCGCCCTTCCACCAGTGCGGAGCGGTAGAGCATGGGCGCGTTGGCGGCCATCACCACCTGGCTCCAGCTGAGGTCGTGGCTCTTCTTCATGGCGAGACCCTCGCGGACGATGTCACTCCACGGCGTGCCCGAAAGCTTCTGGAAGGCGAGGGCGTTGCGCAGCGACCTCGCCATCCGACGGGCGCCGGAGCTGCTCTCGATCGCGTCGATGGTGCCTGCCCGCAGCACGCGCTGGGGCACTCCGTCGATCTGCAGGGTCAGCACGGTGTCGTTGACGGTCTTCGAGAGGTAGACGTCCTTCACCGAGGAGGCGACCGGCGAGTCGCTGGTGAGCAGGAAGCGGGTACCCATCGCGATGCCTTCGGCCCCGTAGGCCAGGGCTGACACCAGACCGCGGCCGTCGAAGTAGCCTCCGGCAGCAATCACGGGGATGTCGACCGCGTCGACCACCTGCGGCAACAGCAGGCTCGTCGGCACATTGCCGGTGTGTCCGCCACCTTCGCCGCCCTGAACCAGCACGGCGTCAGCACCCCAGGCGGCGACCTTCTCGGCGTGCCGGCGCGCACCGATGGAGGGCATCACCACCAGGCCGGCGTCCTTCAGCCGACCGATGAGATCCTGCTTCGGCGCAAGCGCGAAGGACGCCACCTTGACCCCGGCCCGGATGACCAGGTCGATGCGCTTGGAGATATCCGCGGAGTCGGCGCGGAGGTTGACTCCGAAGGGCTTCTCGGTGAGTTCCTGCACCCCACTGATCGCCGCGGCCAGCTCCTCGTAGCTCATCGCTCCCCCGGCGATGATGCCGAGGCCACCTGCGTTGGCGGTGGCGGCGGTCAGGTGGGCGTCGGAGACCCAGCCCATTCCGGTCTGGACGATCGGATACTGCACTCCGAACAGCTCAGTGGCCCGGGTGCTCAGGGCCGGGTGCAGAGTCATGCCTTCACTTCTCGGTCGCGCAGTCCGCGGGGGTCGATGACCTCGCGGATGAGCTGCAGCTCGGTGTCCGTCGGCAGCCGGGTGAAGGGCACGTTTTCGGGCACGACGAGCTCGAAGCCAGTGGCTTCCCGCACCTCCTCGACGGTAACGCCGGGGTGCAGTGACGCCAGCCGGAGCTGACCGGTGTTGTCGTCGTAGTCCAGGACTGCGAGGTTGGTCACGACGCGGCGCAGGTCGTGGAACCGGCTGGCCGCCGGCCCGGCCTTCTTGGCATTGTCGTTGCCGACGCCGCAGACCATGTCCACCTTGGGAATGAACACCCGACTGCTGTGCTTGGGCACCCAGTAGCTCGTGGGGTGGTAGACGCTGTTGCCGGGAGCGCCGCGAGCGCCGAGCAACTGCACCTTGGGCTTGGCGTGGTCGCCGATCGCCGAGATGTTGGTGTTCCCGTAGGAGTCGATCTGACTCGGGATCATCATCACGTGGCGCTTGCCGTTCCATACGATGTCGAAGATCGTGCGGAACGGGATCCATGCCTCGAGCCCCTCGGGGGCCGGGGCACCGACCGCCCAGGTACCCGGCACGGCGAAGGCCTCACCGTCGGACAGCAGCAGGTCCGGCTCAAAGGTGTGCCGGGCCAGCCGGACACCGATGGCGGGGATGGTGCCGAACGCACTGGCCAGGATCTCGCCGTTGTCGCGGAACGTCTCGGCGCAGGCGATCACGCACACCTCGGCGCGGGTCACGTCGCTCATGCCGAAACCTCCTCGGTCTTGCGCTGGGCCACGGCCCGTTGGTAGTCATCCTCAGTGCCGGACAGGTAGCGCCGGGTGAACTCCCCCCAGGTGGCCGGATCACCGGCGGCAGTGGCGTACTCGCGCTGGAACTTCTCGTCCCGCCCGTAGTCCGGAACGCAGGAGGTGAAGTGCGCGCCGTTGGGCGCCTCGACCACACCGCGAACCATCAACCGGGAGATCTTCATGGTGGCGGGGTGCGCATTCGCGGACATCTCCGCTGTCGGCACGATCTTCTCGCAGGAGACGTACGCGCGATCGGCGGCCATGCAGTACAGGTCGTCGAAGTACGGGTCCGGCCCGAGGAACTGGGCGTTGCCGTGCTGGTCGGCGCGGTTCATGTGCACCAGTGCGGCATCGAGGTGGATAGCCGGAACGGCAACGAGCTCCTCGTCCCCGTAGGGGTCCTTCACGGTCTTCAGCTCGGGGTTCACCGTCATCACGTCCGAGCCGAGCCCGGCACGGGTGGGCAGGAACGGGACGCGGATGCCGGCGGCGTAGAGGCCCCACTGCAACATGCCCTCGTCGTACTCGGTGACCTCGATGCTGCCCGCCTGCCGCACGGCGCGGAAGTGCGGGTCCAAGGCAATGGAGTCCAGGGACACGAAGCCGTAGACGAGCCGGCGAACCTTCCCTGCGGCGCAGAGCAGACCTGCGTCCGGTCCCCCGTAGGTGACCACGGTGAGGTCGGTGAGCTCGGAGCGGAGGATCGCCCGAACCAGGGACATCGGCTTGCGCCGCGAGCCCCATCCACCGATACCGATGGTCATCCCCGAGGACAACTCGGCGATGACCTCCTCATGGGTCATTCGTTTGTCCGCCACCTAGCACTCCCTGCTCTCTCTTCGCTGCGACGCCGTATACCACCGCCTGAGATGCACCCAGTGATGTAGCAAGCGCTTGGTTGGGAGGCTAGCAGAGGCAGGGGTCTGACATGCAGCGCAACAGTGATTGGCGGTGAGCGTCGGGAAACGGGACGCCGAGTTGGGCCGAGACGACTCCGGGGCCGCATCCGAGGTTCAAGATGGAGCCAACGGAACCGACCTCCCTGGTGGATCAGCCCAGAGATCCCGCGGACAGCAGGGTCACCAACCGCTGCCACGCCGGCGAGGAGTCGGCGACATGGGAGTCCATCACGCCGACGTGGGCGGCGAGCTGGCCGATGGTGGTCGTACTGTGCCTGGCCTCGTAGAGGCGTCCCCGTGGGGGCAGGTCTGAGGTGTTCATGAGCCAATGGTCCGACCCTGACGCAGGGTCAAGGTCAAGCCGAGCCGATCTGAGCCGTGACTATCCGGCGCCGCAGGGATGGACGCGATCGATGGGATCCCGGCGCAATGGCGGCGCGATCCGCCTGACCTGGACCTCTCGGCAATGGCGGTGTGGTGACCTCGCCGTGTGTGTCCGGGGAATCATGCGTGGTGGTATCACGTTAGTTGATAGTGCAAGGCTCAAGGTGCGGACGGACAACAGATGTCCTCGGCGAGAAAGGTAGACAATGCCAGCTTTCTTCGGACCAGGCGGCGGTGGGACCAATCCATTCGACGACTTCTACGCGCGTGCCTCAGGTGCGGGCAACCCGGGAAGCCGGCGTATCGACATCACCCGAGTGATGACGCAGCAGTCGCAACAGGTGTTGGCCAGTGCGGCCAAGCGGGCCGGTGAGCAGGGTCATGGTGAGTTGGACTCGCTGCATCTGCTGTGGGCGCTGGCCGGCGAGGAGCCGACCATCGCGCTTCTCCGTCGGCTCGACACCGATCCCGCTGCGGTGCGTGAGGCGGTGGACAAGCAGTTGCCCACGGCCCAGGACGGCCCGGAAGGCGGCGTTCCCCCCACGCTGACAGCCGCGGCACAGCGCACGCTGCTCGAAGCGCACCAGGTTGCTCAGGCGCTGGGTTCCACCTACATTGCGCCGGAACACATCCTCCTGGCGCTCAGCGTCAATCCCAACACCGCGACTGGGCGGCTGCTGGCTGCCCACGGGGTGACGCCGCTGACCCTGCAGGCCTCCGCCGCCGGTTCCGACGGTGAGCGTGACGGAAGTACGCCGCAGTCCGACACCCCCACCCTCGACCAGTACGGCATCGACCTCACCGAGCGCGCCCGCGCCGGGGAGCTTGACCCGGTGATCGGCCGGCAGGAGGAGATCGAGCAGACCATCGAGGTGCTCAGCAGGCGCACCAAGAACAATCCGGTGCTCATCGGCGAGGCCGGGGTCGGCAAGACGGCCATCGTCGAGGGATTGGCGCAGCGCATCGTCGACGGCGAGGTTCCGGAGATGCTCTCCGGCAAGCGTGTCGTGCAGCTGGAGATCTCTGGAATGCTGGCCGGCACCCGTTACCGTGGCGACTTCGAGGAGCGGATGACCAAGGTGATCGATGAGATCGTCGCCCACCGCGACGAGCTCATCGTGTTCATCGACGAGGTGCACACCGTGGTCGGCGCGGGCGGTGCCGAAGGTGCCGTCGACGCGGGGAACATCCTGAAGCCCCGCCTGGCCCGGGGTGACCTGCACCTGATCGGTGCGACCACCCTGGACGAGTACCGGCGCAACATCGAGAAGGACCCTGCGCTCGAGCGTCGGTTCCAGCCGGTACACGTCGCCGAGCCGAGCATCACCGATGCCATCACCATTCTGTCCGGCTTGCGGGGTCGCTACGAGGAGCACCACCAGGTGCACTACACGGATGAGGCGATCAGAGCAGCGGTGGAGCTGTCCGCCCGTTACCTGCCTGACCGGCAGTTGCCCGACAAGGCGATCGACCTGATCGACCAGGCCGGCGCACGACTGCGGCTGCGGCGGAACATCTCCGGCACAGACGCGCTGCGTAAGCAGCTGGACCAGCTGACGGTGGACAAGGACACGGCGGTGGCGGCCGAGGACTACGAGCAGGCCTCGCGGCTGCGTGATCAGATCTCGGCGTTGGAAGACCGCGTCAAGGCAACCACAGGTTCAGCCGACCCTGACGAGGTGAGCGCCGACGACATCGCCGGCGTGGTGGCGCGGGCCACCGGAATTCCGGCGAGCCAGCTGACCGCGCAGGACA
>JADGOX010000224.1 GCA_017882745.1 Mycobacteriaceae bacterium
GGACTGCAGCAACCCCGCACCGACAACCTGACGCAGACGGGACATCTCCGCCCGCACGGTGACGGTCTCCAGCTGCTGAGCGTCGAGCAGCATCCCGAGCTCGTTCGCGGTCAGGCCGTCCGGATGGCTCGAGAGCAGGAGCAGGATTTCGGCGTGGCGCAGCGAGAGCGGGGTGCTCGCCGGGCCGCGCTGCAGTGTCGGACGGCTACGGCCCATCACGCGCAGCAATGCCGTCCGCGGACGCGCCTGCCGCGGTCCCCGCATCCGGTGTACCCGCAACTCCGCCTCCATAGCGGCCACGGTTGCCCGCACGAGCGCAAGAACGTGCGGCGTCGCCACCTGGTCGCCGCCAGTGAGGTCGACGGACCCCAGCAGCGCACCCGTGTCCGGGTCGTGGACGGGCGCGGCCGCACAGCTCCACGTCTGGACGGGCAGACCGAAGTGTTCGGCCCCGAAGATCTGCACACAGTGGTCGAGCTCCAGTGCGGTACCCGGGGCGTTGGTTCCCGCGCTTCGCTCACTCCAGTCGGCGCCCTCGACGAACTGCATCGTTGCGGCACGCTCCCGAAGCGCGGGATCGCCAGCAAGCCACATCATCCGTCCCGTCGCGTCCGTGACGGCCACGACGAGCCCGGACTCGGCGTCCTCAGCCATGCCGTCGACCAGCAGGCGCTGGACCACCGGCAGGACTGCCGCCAGCGGGTGGGTGCGGCGATGGGCCTCAAGTTCCTCGGCGGGCATGAGCCGACTGCGTCCCGCGGGGCGTTCGGGGTCGACACCGCCAGCCCGGCTGCGAACCCAGGACCGGGCAACGACGGGGCGGACATCAGGTGAGGTCGAGCCGGGCAAGCCGCTGGACGGCCAGGAACTCAGGAAGTGCTCGTGGGCCTCGTGCAGGCGTTCTGCCACCGCGACGGGGCTGTCGCCCGGGCGCAGCGCGACCCAGGGGCTACTCACGCCCTCTCCGGGTATCAACTCGGATGTGCGTCCGCTTCATCGCGAACCCTCCTTCGTCCGCCTTCACCGTAGACCGAGCTCGGCGGGCGCGGATTACGACAGCAGCTCGGCCAGTACTGCCGGTGCGTCAGCGACACCCTTGAGCGGTGCCCACCGAGCACCACAGCGACGGGCGAACTCCGCGGCCTGCTCACTGTCGTCGGCCGGAGCCAACACCACCAGCTCGGGGATCAGCGCCGCGACGGCGACCGGGTCCTCCTCGTCGGTGGCCCGGCAGTCGCTCAGCAGCACTACTACCCGACGATCTGCCCGGGTACGCGCGAGCTGCTCCTGGGCGGCGCGCAGTGCTGTCCCCAGGGCCGTGACCCCGAATCCCCGCAGCGCCAGCACCGCGTCGACCACGCCGGCCGCCGGCCGCTGAGAGTCCATGGCCCGCAGCACCTTCACCTCTCTGGCAAAGGACAGCACCGCGTGGTCACCTGGCGCTCGCCACGCGCAGGCCCCGGCAGTGAGCGCCGCCGCCGCCAGGCGCGCACCACCCATCGACCCCGAGCTGTCCACCAGCAGGCACAACGCGAGCTCGGGAGCACCCCAGTCCCGTGCCGTCAATTCCTCGAGCGCCGGCCTGCGACCTTGGGCCCGGGCCTCGAGCAACGCCTCCATCGAGGCGTCGACATCCAGGTCGCCACCCCGGTCGGCGGACACCCGTCTCAGACGCCGAGTTCCTCGGCTGCGCGGCACTCCCGTTCGGGTCCGGTCCAGCACGATGCGCGCGGCCAGCCGCCTGGCCGCCGCCCGCAGACGTTCGTCGGTCGCCGTGGCCATCTCAGCGAGCAGCGTCAGCGCAGCATCAGGATCGGCTCCCAGGGCCGCGTCGAATGCGTCCTCGTCGAGCGCACCGACCTCCGGTGACACCTGCGCGAACTGGGGATGCTGCGCCAGCTGCGCCCTCGGCGTGGTGCGCTGTCTGGGTCCGCGATCACGCTGGGGTGGAGCTTGCTCGTTGCCCGCACTCGGCGGGCTTATGCTCCCCCCGACGCATCAGGGTCCTCTGCGGACTCTGGAGACTCGTCGCTCGGCTCAGCACCGAACACGGCCTCGTACAGCTCGCGCACCACCTCTTCAGGGGAACGCGAGCAAGACTCCTGCAGCCGCACCCGCCCGGTCAACGCGACCAGCGCCGCATCCAGACCGACGTGCCAGCTGGTCGCTTCCTGCATGCGCAACGACCCCAGAGACACCGCGAGGCGCACCAGGTCGATCGAACCGCGCACGGAGGAGCCCACCCGCACGTCCGGGTGTTCCCGGGTCCGACGCACGAGGTCCACCACCTGCACCCGCCACGGTTCGGGCACCGCCGGCGCACGCAAGGTCACGATGTCGGCCTCGTCGCCGGCGGACTGGTAACCCATGGTGATCCGGCAGCACCGGTCGTACACGGCGGCGGAGATCCGCGCAGTACCCACTGCGTCGAAGGGGTTCATGGCCGCGACCAGCCGGAAACCTTCGGCCGCGGGAACCCGTCCCAGCCGCGGGACGTGTAGCTCACCCTCGCTCATCACCGTGATGAGCACGTTCAGCGTCTCCTCGGGGACCCGGTTCACCTCCTCGACGTAGAGCAGCGCACCGGTTCGCAGCGCCTGCACCAGCGGTCCGTCGACGAACACCTCCGGGCTGTAGCCGTCGGTGAGCACCAGCGAAGGGTCGAAGTGTCCGACCAGCCGACCGGGCGTGAGCTCGGCGTTGCCCTCGACGAACACGAACGGCACCGCCCCGGCCGCCGCCACCGCTCGGAGCAGCGTCGTCTTGCCGGTGCCGGGCGGCCCCTCCAGGAGCACGTGCGCTCCGCAGTCCAAGGCGGCGACGAGCAGCTCCACCTCCCGTTGCCGACCAACGACGTCAGCGGCGGAGGCCGGCATCGCCGGGTGTGGCACTGGCGACTCGAGCACCTCCGTCACTCGTGCTCGTGGATCATGACGCCGCGCACGATCTTGCCGTCGAGCAGGTCCGCGTAGCCCTCGTTGACCTGCTCGAGCGTGTAGGTCTTGGTGATGATCTCGTCGAGCTTGAGGTCACCGCTCTGGTAGAGGCCGAGGATCTTAGGGATGTCGGTGGTGGGGTTGCAGTCACCGAAGAGGCTGCCCTTCAGCGTCTTCTTGAACAGCGTCATGATCGAGCCGGGAAGCTGAATGTTGTTGACTGCCAACTTGTTCAGTCCGGTCAACACGATGGTTCCACCCTTGCCTGTGGCGTTGAACGAGCCGGTGACGATTTCCTCGGTGACGAGACCGGCGGTGACGATGGTCTTGTCCGCACCGTTGCCGTTCGTGAGCGACTGCGCCAGCTCCGTGGCTTCTTCCGTGGTCGCCACAGCATGCGTGGCCCCGAGCTCCATGGCCTTCTCGCGCTTGTTCTCCAGCGGGTCCACAGCAATGAGGTTCTTGGCGCCGGCGAAACGCGCGCCCTGCACGGCGTTGATGCCGATGCCTCCGACACCCACCACCACCACGGTCTCGCCGGGGCGCACGTCGGCGGCGTTCACCGCGGAGCCCCATCCGGTCGGCACTCCGCAGCCGACGAGCACTGCCTTGTCCAAGGGCAGGTCGTCGTCGATCTTCACGACGGAGTTCTGGTGAATGACGCCGTACTGGCTGAAGGTGCCGAGCATGCACATCGCGCCGTAGTTCTTCTCGGGACCCGGGCCGGTGATCGGGAAGCGCTCACCCGGTAGGTAGCCCTCGAGAATGGTGGCGCCCATGTCGCAGATTGCCTGCTGGCCGGTGGCGCACCAGCGGCACACCCCGCAGTTGGGGATGAAGGAGCACACCACGTGATCACCGGCCGCAACACGGGTCACTCCAGGGCCGACCTCCTCGATGATTCCCGCGCCCTCGTGGCCGAGCACCATCGGCAGGCGCGCCTCGAGGTCGCCGTGCTGGATGTGCACATCCGAGTGGCAGAGCCCGGCGTGGGTGTAGCGGATGAGAACCTCGCCCGCCTTCGGCCCGTCCAGATTGAGCTCCACGATCTCGATCGGCTTGCCGGTTTCGTAGACGACTGCTGCCTTGGTCTTCATGTGGTGCTCCTTGCTGACGATGAACAGGTTCCCCCGTGACTCAGGTCACAGCCGAAGTGTGTCGGAGGCCAGCCCGGTCGGCAACAGTTGCAAGTACGTTTCAGATCCGTTCAGCGCTGATCGTCCTCGCGAAGCGCAATAAGCAGCTCGTCGAAGGGCATCGCCCGGGAGAAGAACCAGCCCTGGGCCCGCCGGCAGCCGAGCTCGAGCAACCGCTGCTGCTGTTCACGCGTTTCGACGCCCTCGGCGATCACGTCAAGACCGAGCGACTGACTCAGGGTGATCAGCGCTGCCCCGATTGCCGCATCCTGCTGGTCGACGTCCACACGCTCCACGAAGCTGCGATCAATCTTGAGACCCCGCAACGGCAGTCGCTTCAGGTAACCGAAGTTCGAGTAGCCGGTGCCGAAGTCGTCGAGGACAACCCCGATACCCAAGGCGCGCAACGAGCTGAGGGTGTCCAGGGTCCTGGAGGGATCCCACATGGCGGCGGTTTCGGTGATCTCCAGGGTGAGCATCTCGGGCCGGACTCCACTGGCTTCCAAGGTCCGTGCGATGCGCGCGGGCAGAGCGCCCTCATGCAGGTGCACTGCCGAGAGGTTCACGTTCACCTCCAGCTCGGGCCACTCCTCGTGCACGCGATGGAGGTCCCGCAGAGCAGTCTCCAGAACCCACTGGTCCAGCCTTCGCACCAGGCCGGTCTCCTCGGCGAGCGCCACGAACTCC
>JADGOX010000024.1 GCA_017882745.1 Mycobacteriaceae bacterium
CGCAGCACCCGCTCCACCTCAGCGCCGTTGTCGGCCGGCAGCAGGCGTTCCGGCCACCACGGCAGCTGGTAGCCCAAGGCGTACCCGGAGGCCCGCGTCTGGCCACCCAGGCGGAGAAACGCTCTGCGCAGCGCCACCGGGTGCGGTGCACCGAGCACCGCCAGGCCCCGCACCATGCCTGGGTGCAGCGCGGCGGTGCTCCAGGCGATGAGTCCGCCCCAGTCGTGGCCGACCAGCACTGCGTCAGTTTCTCCGAGGGCGCGAACCAGTCCGGCGATGTCCCCGGCGAGGGTCCAGCCGTCGTAGCCGCGGGGCGGTTTGTCGGTGTCGCCGTAGCCGCGCAGGTCGATCGCCACGATCCGGGCGCCGCTGTCGGCGAGCCCGGTCAGCTGGTGGCGCCAGCTCCACCAGAACTCGGGAAACCCGTGTAGCAGGAGTACCAGAGGTCCGGAACGATCGAGACCCCGCCCGTCGACCTCGACAGTGTGAAACCGGATCCCGTTGGCGTGTACGTCACGATGCGTCCACGGACCGCCGATCCGGACGCTGGACGGGTCCAGCAGCGCCATCTCAGCTGGTGCGATTGACGAGCTTCGCGTTGTCCTTCATCGCGTCGATGCTCTTCTCGGGCTTGTGAATCTTGCGGACTTTCCGGTAGCCGAGGAAGGCGAACATGGCCGCTACGAGCAGCATCGCCAGGAAGACGATTCCGAAGGCGGCCCAGCGAGGTAGCCAGATGTCGATCACCTCAGCAAGGGTGAAGAAGAGGAAGAATGCGCTGAACAGCGCCACGGTCAGCGCAGCGATGAAGAAGATGCTGCCGCGTACACCCTTCTTGACCTCGCCGGTGACCTCGGTCTTCGCCAGCTCGACCTCGGCGCGCAGCAGTGTCGAGATCTGTTCGGTGGCGTCCCTGACGAGCGACCCGATGCTGCCGTTACCCGCACTGTGATCCTTGAGATCGGTCAGCGGGATGGAGGCAACCGTGTTGGGCACTCCCTCTGCTGCGCTGCGCTCGGTGATGCTCAACTCGCCCCTCCAGGTGCTTGTGGTCAGGGAACATGTTGCCACGATCTGTTGCTGGGGGGCCGATCAGGGATCATCGGAGCCCTCGAACACCTCCGGAGCGTCTCGCTTCTCACGTTCCCGGCGACCCAGAAGACGGTCAGCAGGACGTCAGGGTCGTTGCTCAGTGATGCAAGCGACCGTGACGTCCTGCTGACCTGACCCGGGACGAGCTACTTGTTGAGCCCCTTCGAGATGAGTTCCATGACGGTGGCGTCCGCGAGCGTGGAGACGTCGCCGACCGTCCGGTTCTCCGCGATGTCCCGGAGCAGTCGGCGCATGATCTTGCCGCTGCGGGTTTTCGGCAGCTCGGGGACCACCATGATCTGGCGAGGCTTGGCGATGGGACCGATCTCCTTGCTGACGTGGTTGCGCAGCTCGGTGATCAGCTCCTCTCCACGGTCGGCCGCCCCGCTCCGGAGGATGACGAACGCGACGATTCCCTGCCCGGTGGTCTCGTCGGCGGCACCGACGACGGCCGCCTCGGCGACGGAGTGGTGGGATACCAGCGCGGACTCGACCTCGGTGGTGGAGATGCGGTGGCCGGACACGTTCATGACGTCATCGACCCGGCCGAGTAGCCAGATCGCGCCGTCGGCGTCCACCTTCGCGCCGTCGCCGGCGAAGTACCAGCCCTCCTCGGCGTACCGCGACCAGTAGGTGTCGCGGTAACGCTCCATGTCACCCCAGATGCCGCGCAACATCGAGGGCCAGGGCTTGTCCAGCACGAGGTATCCGGTGACTTCACCGTCGGCCGCGTGCAGGACCTTCGCCTCTTCGTCGACGACTGCGGCAGAGATACCGGGGAGAGTGGCCATGGCGGAGCCGGGCTTGCAGGCCGTGAGCCCGGGCAAGGGGGAGATCATGATGGCGCCGGTCTCGGTCTGCCACCAGGTGTCCACGATCGGGCAGCGACCCTTGCCGATCACCTCGTTGTACCAGAGCCATGCCTCCGGGTTGATCGGTTCACCGACGCTGCCGAGTACCCGCAGGGAGGACAGGTCGTGCGACTCGGGGATCTCCCGGCCCCACTTCATGAACGTGCGTACCAGCGTGGGGGCGGTGTAGTAGATGGACACCCCGTACTTGTCGATGATGTTCCAGTGCCGGTGCTCGTCGGGGAAGTTCGGCGTGCCCTCGTAGACCACCTGGGTGACGCCGTTGCTCAGCGGCCCGTAGACGATGTAGGAGTGCCCGGTGACCCAGCCGATGTCGGCGGTACACCAGAACACGTCCTTGCCCGGCTTGTGGTCAAACACGTAGTGGTGCGTGTACGAGCACTGTGTGAGGTAGCCGCCGGAGGTGTGGATGATGCCCTTGGGCTTACCGGTGGTGCCGGAGGTGTAGAGCACGAACAGAGGGTGCTCGGCGTCGAAGGCCTCGCAGGTGTGCTCGGGTGAGGCCTTGGCGACCGTGTCGTGCCACCAGAGGTCGCGTCCCTCGGTCCAGTCCACCTGGGACTCGGTGCGTTTGACCACCAATACGTGCTCGACCGACCTCGCGCCCTCGATCGCCTCGTCGACCGCCGCCTTGATTGGTGCAGCCTTGCCGCGACGCCATTGCCCATCGGTGGTGATCACCAGCCTGGCCTGGGCGTCGTCGATGCGAGAACGCAACGCCGCCGCGGAGAAGCCGGCGAACACGACCGAGTGGGTGAGCCCCAGGCGCGCGCAGGCCAACATGGCGACGATGGCCTCGGGGATCATCGGCATGTAGATCGCGACGCGGTCCCCGGTGACCAGGCCCAGACCGACGAGGGTGTTGGCCGCTCGGCTCACCTCGGCGAGCAGGTCGTCGTAGGTGAGGTCGCGGGAGTCGCCCGGCTCGCCCTCCCAGTGAATGGCAACCCGGCCACCGTTGCCGGCTTCGACGTGGCGGTCCACACAGTTGTAGGCAACGTTGAGCTTGCCGCCGACGAACCACTTGGCGACCGGGGCGTCAGACCAGTCCAGCACCTGGCTCCAGGGCTCGTGCCAGTGCAGTCGCTTGGCCTGGGTGGCCCAGAACTCGTCACGGTCAGCGTCGGCCGCTTCCTGCAGCTCGGCCCCGGCGTTCGCCTGTTCGACGAACTCGGCGGTCGGCGTGAACACCTGGTTTTCTGTGTCGGACCTATCAGTGCTGGAAGTCATGAATGCACGATATGCGTCGGGGGTCACATCGGCTACTGCACGCATGGAGTGTTGGCGGCGAGTGGGTGCACACGTGAGACGAGCGGCGACAGGTCGCGGCTGTAGCCTCAGTCGCTGTGCCCGCCGCCGCAGGATCTCACCGTGACTTCGTCCAGGACCCACTTGCTCCCGTGGCGAGCCTGCCCGGCGTTGCTGAGGCGGCGGAGGCAGCGGGGGTCGCCATCGCCGAGGTGCACCGTCATCCGGCGAACCGGCGCGGCTTCCTGGTCTCAGCGTCGGAGGCTTCGGTACGTGCCGCCCGTGCATCGGCCACCTTGGACGGCGGAGCGCCTGAGCTGCCTGCGGAGGACTCGGACGGACAGGTGGGCGACCCGGTGCTTGCCGGCGCGGTCCGGGTGGCCGCAGCCCTGGACGGGTCCGCACTGGTGAACACCGTCGCGGTGTGGCGGCGCTCTCCTTTGCAGGTACTCGCCCGCCTCCACCTGCTTGCCGCGGCAGATCTCGCAGACAAGGACGTGCTGGGGCGTCCGCGCCCGGACCCGGGTGTCGCCGAGCGGCTCGATCTGCTCGCCCAGCTGGTCACTGGCGTGACCCGTGCCCCGGCCGCGGTGCTGGCCGCGGTGGTCCACGGCGAGCTGCTCGCACTGGCTCCGTTCGGAAGCGCAGACGGAGTGGTCGCCCGAGCGGCCTCACGGCTGGTGGCGGTCAGCACGGGTTTGGACCCGAAGAACCTCACCGTGCCGGAGGTCAGCTGGATGCGTCGACCGGACGACTACCGCGAAGCCGCTGCTGGGTTCGCGAGCGGATCGGCGGAGGGCGTCGCCACCTGGGTGATCAGCTGCTGTGCGGCGCTGGAAGCGGGCGTCCGTGAAGCGAGTTCGATCGCGGACGCCCACAACACGTGAGGCCGTAGCGAGGTCGTCACTTGCGCCGGCGCACCGCGTCGAAGAGCACCTTCTGTAGGTCGCGAGGGTCCTTCACCGCGTAGGAGTAGCCCCCCGCGCTCTCGGCCATCTGTTTGAGAGCGTCGGCGTCCACTTCGGGCCCGATACCGATGGTAACCATGATCACCGGTCGGGTCGGGTCAGCCTCTGCCTTGAGCGTCTGCAGCAGGCCGGCCAGCGTGATGCCCTCGCTGTCTTCGTTCTGGCCGTCGGTGATGAGGACAACCGCGTTCACTGCGGTGGGGTCGTAGCTCGCGCGCAGCGTCCGCACCGAGTCCAGCGCAGTGGCGTAGAGCGCGGTACCCCCACCGA
>JADGOX010000225.1 GCA_017882745.1 Mycobacteriaceae bacterium
ACGGCGGCCGCCTGGTCCACCAGGGCACGCTGGGCCCGACCGGCCACGCCGGCGTCGCGCAGCTGGCGATGTGCGTCGATGGTTGTCAGGCGCTCGTCGATCAGGCGCACCGGGGTCGGTGAGATTCGGGCCGCCAGGGTGCTCGCGTAGCTGCGGGCCGCGGCAGCGGCAGGACCCTCACCACCGGACAGGGACCGCGGCAGGCCGACTACCACCTCCAGCACCCCGCGCTGCAGCACCACCGCTGCGATCGCGCCTTGGTCTGCGCCGGACTTCAGGTCGCGCTCAAGGGTCTGGATCGGAGTAGCGAGGATGCCGCCGGGGTCGCTGGCTGCGAGCCCGACGCGGACACTGCCCACGTCAACCCCCAACCGGATCCCGTGGCGCATCCGTCAGCGCCCCGCCGTCACGAGCTCACCCACGGCGTGCTCGACCTTGGCCAGCGCCTCACCGACCTTGGTCACGTCGACACCGCCCCCCTGAGCCAGATCATCCTTGCCACCGCCGCCGCCGCCGAGTGCCTGCGCGGCAACCTTGACCAGCTCTCCGGCCCGCAGGCCCCACTGCCGGGCAGTGTCGTTGGTGGCGATGATGACCACAGGGCGATCCTTGGCGACACCGGCCACGGCCACCACGGACGGCCGGTCGTTGCCGAGCTTCGACCTCAGGTCAAGAGCCAAGCCCCGTAGATCGTCCGCGCCTACGCCGTCGCCGGTGTCATGGCCCACGAAGCTCACCCCGAATACGTCACTGGCGCTGGCTGCCAGCGTGGACGAACCGGCCAGAACCTGCTGCTGGCGCATGGCGTTGATCTCGTGCTCGGCATCCTTGAGCTTGCCCAAGATGCTCGCAATCCGCTCAGGCAGCTCCTCGGAACGGACCTTTAGTGCTTCGGTGAGCTGCCCCACCACCGCGTGCTCACGAGCCAGGAAGTCATAGGCGTCGGTCCCCACCAGCGCCTCGACCCGTCGCACGCCGGAACCAATGGACGCCTCACCGAGCAGCTTGACCAGCCCGAGCTGCCCGGAGCTCGAAGCATGGGTGCCACCACAGAGCTCCCGAGCCCACTCCCCCACGGAGACAACCCGCACGGCCTGCCCGTACTTCTCGCCGAACAAGGCCATCGCCCCTGACGCACGCGCCTCATCCTGGGTCATCACCTCGGCGCGGACCTGCAGGTTCTCAATCAACACCGCGTTGACCCTGGCCTCCACCTCGGACATGACGGACAGCGGCAGTGCGCCGGACGCGTTGAAGTCGAAGCGGAACCGACCGGGCGAGTTCTCCGAACCCGCCTGGGTCGCGGTATCACCAAGAACCTCACGGATGGCCTTGTGCACCATGTGGGTAGCGGTGTGAGCACGCGAGATCGCGCGGCGGCGGTCGATGTCGACCAGCCCCTGGGCCTGCTCCCCCAAGATCACCTCGCCGGAGACAACCGTTGCCCGATGCACGACAAGCCCCTTGATGGGCGACTGCACGTCGCGGACGTCGACGACGGCGCCGTTGAGCAGGGTGATTCGCCCAGCGTCGGCCAACTGCCCACCACCCTCGGCGTAGAACGGCGTGCGATCGAGCACCAGCTCGATCTCGTCGCCGGCATGCGCCGACGGGACGGACACGCCATCGATGAGCAAGCCGGCGACCCTGCCCTCTGACACGGTCTCCTCATACCCGGTGAACTCCACCGCACGTCCGAGCGAGTCAGCAACGAAGCGGTACGCCGAGGTGTCGCCATGGGCACTCTTCTTGGACCGGGCGTCAGCCTTGGCCCGGTCACGCTGTTCCTTCATGAGACGACGGAACCCGTCCTCGTCGACCCGGACACCTTGTTCTGCAGCCATCTCGAGCGTCAGCTCGATCGGGAAGCCGTAAGTGTCATGCAGTGCGAACGCCTGGTCACCTGCCAACGTGGCGTTCTCGCAGGACTTGGCCTTGGCCACCGCAGTGTCCAGCATCGTCGTGCCCGACGCGAGGGTGCGCTGGAAAGCCTCTTCCTCGGCGTAGGCGATCTGCGATATCCGGGAGAAGCCGGTCTCCAGCTGGGGATAGGAAGCCCTCATCCGGGACATGGCCACGGGGAACAGATGCGGCAGGCACGGCTGGTCGAACCCGAGCAGGCGCATCGAACGCACCGCGCGGCGCAACATCCGGCGCAGGACGTACCCGCGGCCCTCGTTGCCGGGCGTGACGCCGTCACCAATGAGCATGAGCGAGGCCCTGATGTGGTCGGCTACCACACGCAGAAGCACGTCGTCGGGGTCGCTGTGCGCGGCATCATGGGCCGACCTCGCGCCGTACTGCTTGCCGGTGAGCTCGGCCGCCTTGGCCAGCACCGGGTAGATCTCGTCGATCTCGTAGATGTTGTCCACGCCCTGCAGCACCGAGGCGATACGCTCCAGGCCCATCCCGGTGTCAACGCTCTTGGCCGGCAGGTCCCCCAGGATCTCGAAATCGTCCTTGCTGCTGCCCTGGCCCCGCACGTTCTGCATGAAGACAAGGTTCCAGATCTCCATGTAGCGGTCCTCGTCAACGGCAGGACCACCTTCTTTTCCGTACTCCGGGCCACGGTCGTAGAAGATCTCCGAGCACGGGCCACACGGGCCGGGCACACCCATCGACCAGAAGTTGTCGGCCATCCCGCGGCGGACGATGCGCTCAGCCGGGATCCCGGAGTGCGTGAGCCACAGCTGCGCCGCTTCGTCGTCGTCAAGGTAGACCGTCGCCCACAGCCTGTCCTGGTCCAGGCCGTATCCGCCCTGCTCCCGGCTGGTGGTCAACAGCTCCCACGCGAAGGTGATCGCGTCGGCCTTGAAGTAGTCGCCGAAGGAGAAGTTGCCGTTCATCTGGAAGAACGTGAGGTGCCG
>JADGOX010000025.1 GCA_017882745.1 Mycobacteriaceae bacterium
CGGCCGTGAGCAGGTCCAGCAGCAGCGTGCCCAGTCCGGCCCGGTACAGCACGTCGGCGACGAACCGGTTGCGCGGGCTGTGGCGGCTGCTGCCACTGCCGTGGGCGAACAGCACCACGCCGGTCGCCGGTTCGGGAAGGTGCAGGTGTGCTTGCAGCGCGATCCCGCCGACCGGGATCTCGACATTGATGTCGCAGTCGGGCCCCTCTGCGGCCGTGCGGGGGTCCCGCACGCGCGGTTCCGCCGCCTCGAGCAGGGCCATCACCTCGCCGTCACTGGTCGGGGAGAAGTCGTCATAGTGGTAACCGACCGCCAGGAACGTCTCGGGTGCGGCAACGCACACGACCTCGTCTGGCCCCGGAAGGTTCCGCAAGGTTCTGGCTGGAGCGACCGGAACCGCCAGGACCACCTTGGTCGCGCCGAGCCGGCGGGCGACCTCGCAGGCGACCTGCGCGGTCGATCCCGTCGCTACTCCGTCGTCAACGATCACCGCGACGCGATCGGTCAGGCTGACGCGTTCGCGGCCCCTGCGCAGAAGGGCGACGCGCGTTTCGAGTGCTGCGCGCTCGCGGGTCTCGACCGCGCGCAGCTGTTGTTCGCTGATGTGGGCTTGGCCCAGCACCTCGACGTCGAGCACCCGGACACCACCTTCGCCGATGGCCCCCATGGCCAACTCGGGCTGGGACGGGACGCCGAGCTTGCGCACCACGATGGCATCAAGGGGCGCCTCTAGCGCCCGCGCCACTTCGAACGCAACCGGCAGACCGCCGCGAGGCAGGCCCAGCACCACCACATCCTGGCCACGCAGGTGCTCGAGTCGATCCGCCAGTCGGCGTCCGGCATCTAACCGATCTGCGAACTCGGCCATCACCAACACCCACGTTCCGTTCAGTGAGTCTCTCGGCTGAGGTTGACCTCGAACAGTGGACACGCTTTCAGGGATGGATGTCCCTGAAGTTGCTGCTTCTCGAAGCGTACCTGTGGTGAGCATGGCGATCGAGGGGTGAAGGTCGACCGGAACGGTTCCGCGATGTCTGAGACTGCGAGGAGGTCGAGCGCTGCCGGACGATGGCACCCCGTCGCGGCCCTAATAACGTTGAGGAAGATTTCGGGGCAGCGGAGGGGCGTCTTGCGCCGTTGGCCGGCCGCGCCAGATGCCGTGCCTCGCGCAACGGTTCAGCGCGCTGGTGTCCACCATGGGCCCAAGCGCGCAGGGATGGCGATTAGGTGAGCTCGCCCGGGCCGGCGCGCCCGAAACAGACCTGGCTGGCGGCTACGGACGGATTATCAGGACGCCTACTCGGCTCGTCCCGTGCCACCGAGAGCTGGACCTGCAACGCCATGAGCTCTTGGGAATCCACCGGCGACACACGTCCATGCTGGGCCACCGCGCGGCGTAGCGTTGAGCTGTGGAGGTGTCCGCGATGGACGACATGAGCAGCCTCGAAGACCTGCACACTGTGCCGACGCGATACTGGCACGTGCTGGGGGACGGCAGGGTCCAGTGCGATGTGTGCCCTCGCGAGTGTCGGCTGCATGAGGGTCAGCACGGGCTGTGCTTTGTGCGGGCCTGCATGGACGACCAGATCGTCCTGACTTCCTACGGTCGCCTGAGCGGGTCCTGCGTGGATCCTGTCGAGAAGAAGCCGCTCAACCACTTCCTACCTGGCAGCGGAGTCCTGTCGTTCGGCACCGCGGGTTGCAACCTGGCCTGCAAGTTCTGCCAGAACTGGGACATCTCGAAGTCGCATGAGATCGACACGCTGAGCGAGTCTGGGACCCCGGACGCCATCGCGCGGGTGGCTGAGTCTTTGGGCTGCCGCAGCATCGCGTTCACCTACAACGACCCAGTGATCTTCTGGGAGTACGCAGCAGACGTGGCCGATGCCTGCCATGCGATCGGGATCAAGGCGGTGGCGGTGACCGCCGGCTACATGAACCCGGAGCCGCGGGCCGCGTTCTTCAGGCACATCGATGCGGTGAACGTCGACCTCAAGGCGTTTACCGAGGACTTCTACCATCGGACGTGTGCCGGTCGGCTCGCCAACGTGCTGGACACGCTGCGTTACCTTCGGCACGAGACCAAACTGTGGCTTGAGATCACGACCTTGCTGATCCCCGGCCACAACGACTCCGACGATGAGCTCGACGCCGAAACCGCCTGGATCGCCGCCGAGCTCGGCACGGATGTGCCGTTGCACTTCTCCGCGTTCCACCCCGACTACAAGATGATGGACGTCCCGAGCACCCCGAGGGCCACACTCACTCGTGCTCGGCACATCGCCACCAGCAACGGGCTGAAGTACGTCTACACCGGCAACGTCCACGACACCGACGGCGGCACGACTACCTGTTCAGGCTGCGGCACCGAGGTCGTGGTCCGTGACTGGTACGCCATACACCGGTACCTGCTGAACGACGACGGCACCTGCCGTGCCTGCGGCATGCAGATCCCCGGCATCTTTGACGGCCCGGCCGGTCGCTGGGGTGGGGACCGCCTGCCGGTGTCGATCGCCAACTTCGGGCGGTGAGCCCGGTGCAGGGGCGGGCCTGCGTGCGGCTACCGGCCGTGGCCGGTTCCTTCTACCCCGCCGATCCCGACGAACTTGCCGCCATCGTGGACACGCTTCTGCAGCGAGCACGGCCAAGGGCATCGGAGCGCGCCGCCGCGCCAGCGCCGGTCGCGCTGGTGGCCCCACACGCCGGCTACGTCTATTCGGGCTCGGTGGCGGCGTCGGCATTCGACTGCCTGCGCGAGCGGCCCGTGCGGCGCATCGCTGTGCTGGGGCCAGCTCACTACATCCCGGTGACCGGCATCGCCGTGCCAGCAGCCGCCGTGTTCGCCACGCCGATCGGCGCCGTGCCCGTGGATGCTGCCACCTGCGCAGCCCTGGCCGAACGGTATGAATGGGTCACCGTTGATGACCACCCTCATCGACCGGAGCACTCCATCGAGGTTCAGCTACCGTTCCTGCAGCGCGTGGTGGCCCACGAATGGACCTGTGTCCCGCTCCTGGTCGGTGAGAGCGCGCCGGCGCAGGTTGCCGACGTGCTGGACACTTTGTGCGCCGAAGAGGACGTTCTGCCCGTGGTCAGTACTGACCTGTCCCACTACCTCGACCAGGTGAGTGCGGCCCGACGGGACCGGCGCACAGCCCGTGCAGTTGTGGAGGCAGATGCCGACGCGATCGGCCGGCGGGACGCGTGCGGCTCGTTCGCCCTGCGCGGGCTCCTGCATTGGGCACGTAGGCACGACCTCGATGTACGGCTGCTGCACCTGGCCACGTCTGCCGACTCCGGCGGGGACCCAGAACGGGTGGTCGGCTACGGCGCGTTCGCGCTCCTGCCGCCCGGGTGGCCCTGATCGGACCTGAGAATCTCATAGAGCTTCAACAAGCTCGACCGGAGTGCCGTGGTCACGAAGATGGGAGGTCTACGTCCGACTGAGTTACCGGCTGACCCCTTCGGCGGCCTTGTCCGACGCTCTGAGATTGGCCCTGTTGGCGCGCTCGGCGTCTCGGCTTTCCTGGTCGCTGGCGCGGGTCGGCCGGTGCGGGTTCAACGGAGCCGACGCGAGTGACTGGAGGTAGAGAGCGGCCCACCGTTGCACACAGTGCTCGGAGACCTGCTGGCGCATCGCCTTCATCCGGTTCCGCCGTTCGTCTTCTGCAGCAGTGACGGCGCTCATGATCGTCGCCTTGACTCCCTCGGTGTCGTATGGGTTGCACGTGAAGGCCTGGTGAAGCTCATGCCAGGCTCCGGTGAACTCCGACAGCACCAGGGCGCCGCCTAGGTCGTGCCGGCACGTGACGTACTCCTTGGCGACAAGGTTCATGCCATCGCGCAGTGGCGTCACCAGCATCACGTCGGCGGCCAGGAACATCGCGGCCATCTCGTTCCGGGGGTAGAACTGGTGCAGGTAGTGGATCGCGGGGAAGCCGAGCACTGAGTACTCGCCGTTGATCCGCCCCACCGTGGCCTCGACATCCTCACGCAGCACACGGTAGGCGTCGATGTGTCCGCGACTTGGCAAAGCCACCTGCATGAACGTCACCCGCGGCGGGGCGATGGCCTTGTCGTGTAGCAGCTCCTCATAGGTCTTGAGCCGGTGCCGGATCCCCTTGGTGTAGTCCAGTCGGTCGACACCCAGCATGAGGATCTGTGGGTTGCCGAGCGAGGCACGGATCTGCGCCCCGCGGGCAATCACCTCAGGTGTGCGTGCCAGCGCGTCAAGGCCCTTGAAGTCCACCGAGATCGGAATCGCGGCGGCCCGCACCGTCCGTCGAGCCGAGGGGTCGGCGCCGGGCGGGGTGAAGGTGACCGTTTCTCCCACAGTCGACATGCCGAGTAGTTGGCGGCAGACCCGCAGGAAGTTCTTGGCATCGGCGGTGCGCTGGAAGCCGAGGAAGTCAGCGCCCAGCAGCCCCTCCACCAGGGCCCGACGCCACGGCAGCTGCGCGAAGAGCTCGACCGGTGGGAACGGGATGTGGTTGAACCAGCCGATGCGAACATCGGGTCGCATCGCCCGGACCATCGCCGGAACGAGCTGGAGATGGTAGTCGTGCACCCAGACCGTGGCACCCGGCGCGGCCACCTCTACGACGGCCTGGGCGAAGCGCTCGTTGACCCTCCGGTAGGTGTTCCACCAGTTGCGATGGAAGGACGCGGTGACGATGACGTCATGGAAGATCGGCCAGAGCGTGTCGTTGCTGAAACCCTCGTAGTACTCCTGGATCTCGGTGGGTGACAGACCCACCGGGTGCAAATACACCCCCTTCTCGCGGAACGGCTCGGGCGCCGGGC
>JADGOX010000226.1 GCA_017882745.1 Mycobacteriaceae bacterium
GCTCCCGCCTGCATGACGTCCTGCCGGGTGACCACCCCGTCCGCGCCGCTTCCCACCATCGCGGCCAGGTCCACACCGAGCGACTTGGCGAGCTTGCGCACCGGCGGCTTGGCCAGCGGCACCTGACGGACCGGCGGGGCAACAACCGGAGCCGCCATCAGCGCGGCGGCGGCAGGCTCAGCGGTTGCGCCCGTTCGTGCCCGCCTCGTAGTCGCAGCGGTCTTCCCGCCGTACCCGACCAGCGGTTTCATCTCCTCTTCCTCGACGGCCGGCGCCGGTTCGACTGCGGCCGCGCCACCGGGGTCGAGGTCGATCGTGAGGATCACCATCCCCACCTGCACGGTCTCGCCGGGTTCGACCAACAGCTCGGTGATCACCCCCGCCCAGGGACTGGGGAGCTCCACGGCGGCCTTGGCCGTCTCGATCTCGACAACGATCTGGTTGACCGTCACCGTGTCACCCACCTTGACGTGCCAACTGAGAATGTCGGCTTCGGTCAGACCCTCTGCAGTGTCGGGCAACGGGAACTGCATGTACTGAGGCATATTCAGGGTCCCTTACCAAGCCAGCGAGCGGTCGACGGCGTGCAGCACCCGGTCCAAATCGGGCAGGAAGTACTCCTCCACCCTTGCAGGTGGGTACGGGGTGTCGAAGCCGGTCACCCGAAGCACCGGGGCCTCCAAGGAGTAGAAGCACTCCTGCTGCACCCGGGCGGCGATCTCGGAGGTGATCGAGGACTCCGAAGGTGCCTCGCTCACCGCGACCAGGTGACCTGTCCTGCGCACCGACTCGAACACCGGCGCGAGGTCCAGTGGCGACAAGGTCCGCAGGTCGATCACCTCGAGTTGCGTGCCCTCCTCCGACGCCGCGACAGCTGCGTCGGCGCACACCTTCATCGACGGACCGTAGGAGACCAGCGTCGCCGCAGTTCCCTCTCTGACCACCCGCGAGGTGAAGAGCGGATCGGGGGTGGCCGTCGTGTCCACCGGGGCCTTGAGAGCTGCCGAGTGGTAGTAGCGCTTGGGCTCGAAGAACAGCACCGGATCGTCACAGGCGATGGCCTGCTGCAACATCCAGTACGCATCCACCGGATTGGAACATGCCACGACCTTGAGTCCCGCGACGTGGGCGAACAACGACTCCGGGGACTCCGAGTGGTGCTCAACGGCGCCGATGCCACCGCCGAAGGGAACACGTATCACCACCGACATCGGCACTTTGCCCTGCGAGCGGTAGTGCAGCTTGGCCAGCTGGCTGACGATCTGGTCGTAGGCCGGGAAGATGAAGCCGTCGAACTGGATTTCGCACACCGGCCGGAAGCCGTGCATCGCCAGGCCGATCGCGGTGCCGACGATCCCTGACTCCGCCAGCGGGGTGTCGAGCACTCGATGTTCGCCGAAGTCCTTCTGCAGCCCGTCGGTGATGCGGAAGACGCCCCCGAGCTTGCCGACGTCCTCGCCCATGACGAGCACCTTGTCGTCGCCCTCCATCGCCGTACGCAGCGCGAGGTTCAGCGCCTTGCCGATGGTCAGGTCCTGCACGGCCATCAGTGTTCGGCCCCCGCGAACCCGGACAGGTACTCCAGGTACTCCTCCCGCTGAGCCTCCAGCACCGGCGAGGGCGAGGCGTAGACGTTGTCGAAGACCCGTCCCGGCGGAGGATCCGGCATCGCGAAGCAGAACTCCCGCAGTTCGGTGGCGAACGTGTCGGACTCGGCCTGGAGCTCGTCGAAGAACTCCTGGGCGACCTCCGCGTGGCGCACCAGATACACCCGCAGCCGTTCGATCGGGTCCTTCAGCTTCCAGGTCTCGACCTCAGCCGCCAGTCGGTAGCGGGTGACGTCGTCGGTGGTGGTGTGCGCATCCATCCGGTACGTGAATGCCTCGATCAGCACCGGGCCGTTGCCGCTGCGGCACTGCTCCAACGCCCAACGGGTGACGGCGAGCGTGGCCAGCACGTCGTTGCCGTCCACCCGGATACCGGGGAAGCCGTAGCCCTGCGCACGCTTGTACAGCGGCACCCGGGTCTGGCGCTCCGTCGGCTCGGAGATGGCCCACTGGTTGTTCTGGCAGAAGAACACCAAGGGTGCGTCGTACACCGCCGCCCAGACGAAGGCCTCGTGCACGTCGCCCTGACTGGTGGCACCGTCACCGAAGAAGCAGACCGTCGCTTCGCCGTCCGCGTCGCCCACCTTGCCTGCCAGCTTGGAGCCCATGGCCCAACCGGTGGCGTTGAGGCACTGGTTTCCGATGACGATCGTGTACAGGTGCATGCCGACCTCGAGCGGATTCCACGAACCGTGGTCGGTACCGCGGAAGATGCCCAGCAGCTCCGTGGGGGCGATACCCCGACACCACGCGATGCCGTGCTCACGGTAGGACGGAAAAGCCATGTCCTGCTTGGCCATGGCGCGACCACAGCCGATCTGAGCGGCCTCCTGGCCCAGCAGCGGTACCCAGATCCCCAGCTGCCCTTGGCGTTGCAGGGCGTTGGCTTCCCGATCGAAGCGACGCACCAGAACCATGTCGCGGTAGTAGCTCTTGAGCTCGTCGACTCCGACGTCGGCCACGTAGCTCTCGAAACGCTCGTCACCGACCCGTTCGCCCTCGGGGGTGAGCAGCTGCACGAGGTCGGCGCCACCCTCACTGGTGGCACGCAGCCCGGCGATCACCTGCTCCGGGCCCGGCTCTGCTCCCACCGCGGTGGGGGCACCTACGGCTACGCCAGTGCGTGGCGGGCGTTGCGACATGGGCCTGCTCCTGTCCTCGTGTTCACACGCGAGCCACTTGTGGTGGCTCGCGTAGCGACATCAGCGACGCTCCCCGTGGTCCGGAGCGCGACGCTGCCCCCATCGTGGCACAGAGGTGAGCCACACCACAGAAGGGCCTCGGCGGATAATGGCTACGTGGCTGAGCCCGTCGACTCCGACCTGCAAGTGAACTCTCGGCTGCTGGTGCCGGCGGCAGAGCTTGGCTGGCGCTTCTCCCGTTCCGGTGGCCCGGGCGGGCAGGGGGTGAACACCACGGACTCGCGGGTGGAGTTGTCGGTGGATCTGAACACGCTGTCCACCCTCACCGACTTCCAGCGTGCCCGGCTGCTGCTGCGCCTGGAACGACGGGCCGTCGACGGCGTGGTCACGATCGCCGCCTCGGAGACGCGTTCGCAGCTGCGCAACCGGGAGGCCGCCCGCGCCCGGATGGCCATGCTGCTGGCGGACACGTTGACACCCGATGCGCCGAAGCGCCGCCCGACCAAACCCAGCAAACGAGCGAAGCAGCGGCGGGTGGACACAAAAGTCCAACGCGGGCACACCAAGCGGCTGCGCGGACGCCCCGAGGAGTGAGCGCTCACGCCCTCCGGGTTGCGCCGCTGAGCTGTTGGTTGAGCTCCGCAGCGAGGATTCGGAAGTCAGCGGGTGCCACACGGGTGGTCTCCCCCCTTGCCATCAGGTAGCGACCGTCATCGGGGCGGTCGAACCAGGTGACGGTGCTGGTCATCACCGGGGCACTCGCCTGCTGGGCGGTGACCACGGTGAACTGTCCTCCGCCCGCGACCGGGCCGGAGGTCAGTTCCGCGAGCCGCTGCACGCTGCGCTGCTCCGAGGTGGCGGTCACCGTGACCGACACCTGGTCGTGGGTGTCGGCCCGGAGATCGGCGGTACGCACGCGGATCGGCGCAGCCTTGCCCGCCGGCGCAGGCGGCAGCCCGCCCACGACGGCGCTGGCCAGCTCCGCGGCGCGCACCACACTGATGGTGACGTCGGCGCCCAGGTCCCAGCTCACCCCCGGCTCCTGCACCGCCAGCACACCCACCCCACCTGCGTGCGCTCCCAGCACCCGGACCTTCGACTCGCTGCGAGTGCCGACGAACCCGAAGGCCGCACAGGAAAGCAGCGGATGAACCAGGGTCTGCAACGCAGCGTGCAGGTCGACGTCCAAGCGGCCGCGGCGAAGCACCCCGGCGCGTTCCAGTTGTGCGCGCGCTCGCTGCTCCAGCATGCGACGCTCCTCGTGGGTGGGTACAACGCTCTGTATCTGAATGGGGAACGGAAAGGCGCTGACACCCACGTAAGGCCAGAGCACCATGATCTCGTCGGGAGTAAAACGCCACCGCGACAACATCACTCGCCGATGACGGCCGGAGAAACCCTCGGCAGCTCCCCGACAATCTCACTTCCGTGCTCCTGGGTGATCAGGTAGCTGGGGGTGTTGTGCTCGTAGTCGTCGTCACCCTTGCCGGCGCCACCGCCACCCATCCCGCCGCCCATACCCGCACCACCGCGGCCGCTCACACCACCGGCCGCGCCACCACCAC
>JADGOX010000227.1 GCA_017882745.1 Mycobacteriaceae bacterium
CCGAACCCGGAAGCTAAGCCCTCCAGCGCCAATGGTACTGCACTCGACAGGGTGTGGGAGAGTAGGACGCCGCCGAACACCGTTTCACGAAAGGGGACCCGACACCACGGGTCCCCTTTCGTGCGTTCTCAGTAAGAAATTGCCCAGAAAGGGATTCCCCGTGGGAAATACAACGGACGGTGGGCATCGATCGCCCGACCGCTCTCGTGGTGCGCCGAACCGGGGAGGCACTGGCCGGGGAGGGTGGCGGCCGGACGGGCCGCGCAACGATCCCCGTCGAGCGTCTGGTGCGAGTCAGGGTGGGAATGAGCGTCGCACGCCTCGGCCACCTGAACCCGAGCTCCCGGATGACCTTGACGTCAGTCTCCTCGACGGCGACGTTCGCAGAGATCTGCTGAGCTTGGACAAGTCCAACGCAGATGCGGTGGCTCGGCATCTCGTCATGGCGGGGACGCTGGTTGATGAAGACCCACAGCGCGCCCTGGAGCATGCTCGTGCTGCTCGCGCTCGTGCAGGTCGTGTTGCCGTGGTGCGCGAGGCGGCGGGAATCACTGCCTACCACGCCGGTGAGTGGGCGGAGGCGATCTCTGAACTTCGTGCTGCGCGGCGCATGGCTGGTGGTCCAGGACTTGTGGCGGTCCTTGCGGACTGTGAACGGGCGCTCGGGAGGCCCGAGCGTGCGCTTGAGCTGGCTCGCTCACCCGAAGGTCGTTCGTTGACCGGCGAGGCGGCCGAGGAGCTTCGCATGGTTGCCGCCGGCGCACGTCAGGACCTGGGACAGTTCGATGCGGCCGTGGTTCTCTTGCAGACGCCCGAACTGGACGCTAGCCGCACGGGCACCGCAGCCGCGCGGCTGTTTTACGCCTATGCCGATGCGCTCCTGGCAGCCGGTCGTACCGACGATGCCGTGCGGTGGTTCCTTTCTGCTGCATCCGCTGACGAGGACGGCGAGACCGACGCTGAGGAACGGGCGGCCGAGCTCGGCACCCGCCCAGTCCAAGGAAACAACGCCGGAACAGTTCCCTTTGAGGAGGGGCCCGGCGAAGACGAGTCGCAATGACTTCCCTGCGCGCTGCGTACGACGCATTGCTGGTCGACCTTGATGGCACGGTCTACGCCGGCGCAGTCGCGATACCTGGCGCAATTGAGGCGCTCTGCAAGGGTGCGGAGCGCGTCCTATACGTGACCAACAACGCCAGCCGGGCACCGGGCGAGGTGGCCGCGCACCTACGTGATCTGGGACTACCTGCCTGGGATTCCGACGTCATCACCAGTGCTCAGTCTGCGGCCGGATTGGTTTCGGAGCAGATCCCCGTGGGATCTGGTGTGTTGATAGTCGGTACGGAGGCCTTGGCGGAGGAGGTCCGCTCACGGGGGCTCCGACCGGTGCGTGAAGCGAGTGCGGACCCTGCCGCGGTGGTTCAGGGGCATTCGCCGGAGACCGGTTGGGTGATCCTCGCAGAGGCTGCGTTGGCCATTCGCGCCGGTGCGGTGTGGGTGGCTGCGAACGTGGACCCGACCTTGCCCTCGGACCGTGGGTTGTTGCCGGGGAACGGGTCGTTCGTTGCGGCATTGCGGGCCGCCACTGGGGCAGAGCCGCAGGTTGCCGGCAAGCCCGCGTCACCGCTGATGCGCGACGCCGTGGACCGTGCCAGCTCGCGGCGGCCACTGGTGGTAGGCGACCGCTTGGACACCGACATCGAAGGGGGGCGGGCGGCAGGCATCCCGACACTCCTCGTCATGACCGGAGTGAGCACGGCGATGGATGTCCTGCGGGCTCCAGCAGGTCAGCGTCCCGACTTCATCGGCGATGACCTCGGTGCCCTGAACGCTACGGTGAGTGAGTCCGCCGTCGGTCCGGTCGAGGGCTGGTCGGTACACAGCGACGGGGATGAGCTGGTGATCAGCTGCTCACTGGCCGACCCACGACCGAACGACGCGTTGCGAGCAGCCAGTGCGGTGGCGTGGGCGGAACCCACCTTCACCCGGGTCGTGGCCAACGGCGATGCCGCGGCGGCTGTGTTACGGCGGTGGGGGATCGAGCCGGACTGACTGACCCGTTCACATCGACTAGCGTGAGCGGCGATGAACAGTCCAGTGCCTACACCAACACCCCAGGCCGACCCGACCGCGATCAAGGCTGACGTCGACGCCGCTCTCGGAGCGGCCGAGGACCACGACGATGCCTCCGGCCAGCTGATCGAGCTCGAGGCGCTGCATCAACGACTTGCTTCGGCGCTCGCCACGATCGACAGGGTCTGAGGTGGCCCGTCGAGCACGGGTCGACGCCGAGCTCGTCCGTCGCGGCCTCGCCCGGTCCCGGGAACATGCGGTCGAGCTGATCGGCGCCGGGAGGGTCCGGATCGCAGGCACGCTGGCGACGAAGCCCGCGACGGCTGTGGAGGCAGGGACACCGTTGCTTGTCGTCGAGGTGTCAGATGAGCAGCAATGGGCGTCACGTGGAGCCCACAAGCTCATCGGGGCACTCGACGCGTTCGCTGGCACGGGTCTGAGCGTGCAGGGCAGACGCTGTCTGGACGCGGGGGCGTCCACGGGTGGCTTCACTGACGTACTGCTGCAACGTGGTGCGCGCGAGGTGGTGGCCGTCGACGTCGGATATGGACAGCTGGTGTGGCGGCTTCGCACTGACGAGCGGGTGAAGATCCTCGATCGTACGAACGCGCGGGCGATCGACGCCGCCCAGATCGGCGGTCCTGTTGAGCTGGTCGTCGCTGACCTGTCCTTCATCTCACTCAAACTTGTCCTGCCTGCGCTCGCGTCCTGTGTGGCCTCCGGTGCTGATCTCGTGCCGATGGTGAAGCCGCAGTTCGAGGTCGGACGCGAACGGGTGGGTTCTGGCGGAGTGGTGCGCGATCCCGAGCTGCGAGTGTCGGCTGTTGTGGAGGTCGCTCTTGCGGCGGCCGCGCTGGGGCTGCAGACCCGTGACGTGGTGGCCAGCCCGTTGCCGGGGCCGTCGGGCAACGTGGAGTTCTTTCTGTGGTTGCATGCCGCACGCACCGGCGAATCCGGCACCGTTGATACTGATGCGGTGGAGTCAATGGTGCGCAGTGCTGTGCTCGCAGGACCGCAATGAGTTCAGCGGACCTGAGTCCTCCTTCCGAACATGCGTCAGATCCAGCTCGTGAGGTGCTCCTCGTCGTACACACGGGCCGCGTCGAGATCGCGGGGCCCGCCAAGCGGGTGGCCGCACGATTGATCGAAGCAGGCATCGGCATCCGCGTGCTGGTCGAGGAGACAGATGACCTTGCGCTGCCGACCGTGCTCGGTGCCCACACAGTCGCCTCAGGCGCATCCGCGGCGGCGGGAGTCGAGTTGGTGCTGGTGCTCGGTGGCGACGGCACGATCCTGCGTGCGGCGGAGCTCGCCCGGCCGCTGGGTGTCCCGGTACTCGGCATCAACCTCGGCCGGGTGGGCTTCCTCGCTGAGGCTGACCGGGACGACCTCGATACCGCGCTCGATGCCGTGGTCGATCGCGACTACCGCGTCGAGGAACGGATGACGCTGGACGCGGTGGTCATCGTCGGCGGCGTGGAGGTGGGCAGCAGCTGGGCAATCAACGAAGCCAGCGTCGAGAAGACCACCAGGGGCGGCATCCTGGACGTGGTGCTGGAGGTCGACGACCGTCCTGTGTCCGGGTTCGGCTGCGACGGCATCTTGTTCTCCACTCCGACCGGGTCGACGGCCTACGCCTTCTCGGCTGGCGGCCCCGTCCTGTGGCCGGACGTGGAGGCGCTGCTGGTGGTGCCGAGCAATGCGCACGCGCTGTTCGCTCGCCCGCTCGTGGCCAGCCCGAACTCCGTTGTCGCCGTCGAGATCGAGGGCGCCGGCGCCACCGCGGTGTTGTGCTGCGACAGTCGCCGCACGCTTCCATTGCCTGCCGGCGCCAGGGTCGAGGTGCGAAGAGGGGCGTTGCCCCTGCACCTGGTTCGCCTCGGGGACGCGCCCTTCACCGATCGCCTCGTGGAGAAGTTCAACCTGCCGGTGCAGAGTTGGCGGGGGCGACACCAGACGTGAGGGGGGCTGCGGCCCGTGGTGAAGACGACCGCGCGAATGCTCCGGGTGGTGACAGTCGACAGTTGATGACGGTGGCAATGGTTAGGGTGGCTGCGTGCTTGCCGAGATGCGTATCCAAAGCCTTGGAGTGATCGCTGAGGCGAACCTCGAGTTGCACCCTGGTCTGACCGTGCTCACGGGCGAGACCGGTGCCGGCAAGACCATGGTGGTCACCGGGCTCCATCTGCTCAGTGGTGCGCGCGCCGATCCCTCACGGGTGCGAACCGATGCACCGAGAGCTGTGGTGGAAGGTCGGTTCACGCTTGCGGGAACGGCGGGGGGCGCCGCAGGCGCGATCGCCGAGGCTGCGGGTGCTGAGCGTGACGACGACGGCAGCATCATCGCGGTCAGGACGGTGGGGGCCGACGGCCGCTCGCGGGCCCACCTGGGCGGCCGGAGCGTGCCTGCCGGAGTACTCAGCGACTTCACAGATCCACTGTTGGCTGTGCACGGCCAGAACGACCAGCTGCGCCTCCTGCGCACCGACCAGCAGCTCGCTGCACTCGATCGCTCTGCTGAGGCAAGAATCGCGCCGTTGCTGCAGGCCTACCGGGACGTGCGCGAACAGTGGCAGCGGGTGAGCGGGGAGCTGTCCGAACGCACCCGCCGGGCACGTGAGCTGGCGCGGGAAGCCGACCAGCTGCGATTGGGGCTTGCCGAGATAGCGGAGGTCGCACCGGTTCCGGGCGAGGACATCGAGATCGTACGGATCGTTCGACGGCTCGGTGATCTCGACGTCCTACGCTCAGGGGCCACCGAGTCCCAGGCCGAGCTCATGGGTACCGACGACGACCAATCAGCTGGGGCGGTGGGCCTCATCGCCCAGGCCCGCGCACGGATGAGCGCCTGCGATGACGACTCGCTGCAGGATCAGGCCAAGCGGCTGGACGAGGTAGTCGCGGTCCTGAGCGATGTCGGTGGCGAACTCAGCAGCTACCTCACGGCGTTGCCCGATGATCCCGACGCGCTGGACGGTCTTCTCACCCGGCAGGCCCAGCTCAAGCAGCTCACGCGCAAGTACGCGGCCGACGCGGACGGTGTGCTGCAGTGGGCTGAGCAGGCGAAACAACGGCTGAGCGAGGTCGACGTCTCGGAAAGCACGCTCACTGCGCTGGCACAGCAGCGCGAGGAGCTCGCCAAGTCGCTGGCGTCAGCGGCGAGCAAGCTCAGCAGTGCGCGGCGGAAGGCGGCTGGCCAGCTGGCAGCTGCGGTGTCCGCCGAGCTGTCCGGGTTGGCGATGGGCCAGGCCACCCTCGAGGTGAATGTGGCGCCCCGCGTGGCGAGCGACCAAGACCCCAACAGCCTTGATATCGCAGGCACCCGGCTGCACCTCGGGGCGTCGGGCGTCGACGAAGTGGAGCTTCGGCTGGCGGCGCACCCCGGTGCGCCTGCGCTTCCGGTGGCCCGCAGCGCCTCCGGCGGCGAGCTGTCCCGGGTGATGCTCGCGCTCGAGGTGGTGCTGGCGACGGCTGACACCACGGCAACATTGGTGTTCGACGAGGTAGACGCCGGCGTCGGTGGTCGGGCGGCGGTGGAGGTGGGGCGGCGGCTGGCCAAGCTCGCACGTACCCACCAGGTCATTGTCGTGACGCACCTGCCGCAGGTTGCCGCGTTCGCCGACCGCCACCTCGTCGTGGACAAGCTGGCCAAGGGGGGCACCGTCACCGTCAGTGGCGTGCGCACCCTGGACCAGGATCAGCGCGTGGCCGAGCTCGCGCGGATGCTGGCGGGACTGGACGACACGGAAACCGGGCGGGCGCACGCGAAGGAGCTCATGGCCGCTGCGGACAGCGCACGATCCGCATGACGGAGGCCAGCAGTGGCGGTGGCGCGACCCGCACGCCGGGAGCCCACTGGGTCTAGTGTCGTCCGGCGCGCCTCCACGAGCAGGGCAGCACTGCAGGTCATCATGGGGGCCATGAAGATTTCCAGTCTGCTCACCCGCTCGCCAGACGCCCTGCCCGGCGTGACCGGTGTCGCGAGAATCGATCGCAACACCGTCCGGTTGCTGCGTCGCGTCGGACCAGGAGATATCGCCGTCCTCGACGAGATGGACCTCGACCGCGCGACAGCAGATGCGCTGGTCAGCGCCGAGGTGGCGGCAGTGGTCAACGCATCGCCGTCGATCTCCGGGCGCTACCCCAACCTGGGTCCTGAGATCCTGGTCGGTGCGGGCATCCCGTTGTTCGACAGCGTCGGCGGTGACATGTTTCGCAGGGTCAAGGACGGCACCAAGCTGCGGCTGCACGAGGGTGCGGTCTTCTCCGGGGACAAGGAGCTGGCCAAGGCCATTGAGCAGAGCGCCGAGTCGGTCGCCGACCTGATGGTGGAAGCCAAGACCGGCTTGGTCGACCACCTGGAGGCCTTCTCGGGCAACACCATCGAGTTCATCCGCCGGGAGAGCTCGCTGCTCCTCGACGGTGTGGGTGTTCCCGATGTGAAGGTGGACATGCGCGACCGACACGTCCTGGTCGTCAGCAGTGGGTACGGCCACGTAGAGGACCTCAAGCGGCTCAAGCCCTTCATCAAGGAGTACCGACCGGTCCTGGTGGGTGTCGACGCGGGAGCGGACGCACTCACCGACGCGGGCTACACGCCTGATCTGATCGTGGGCGACCCGGATGGCATAAGCACCGACACTCTGAAGTGCGGGGCGCAGGTGGTGCTGCCTGCACACTCCGACGGGCATGCGCCCGGTCTGGAGCGCATCCAGGACCTCGGTATCGGCGCCATGACTTTCCCCGCGTCCGGTTCGAGCGAGGATTTGGCGCTGCTGCTCGCCGACCACAACAAGGCTTCGCTGATCGTGAGCGTCGGCTCGGCGGCCACTCTGGACGAGTTCCTCGACAGCGGCCGGCGTGACTCCAACCCCTCCACGTTCCTGACGCGGCTGAAGGTCGGATCGAAGCTGGTGGACGGCAAAGCAGTGGCGACGCTGTACCGCAGCAGAGTGTCCTTCGCGACGGTGCTGTTGCTCGTGCTCGCTGTGTTCGCAGCCATCACCGTCGCCCTGCTGGTCTCCGATGCAGGGCAGGTTTACCTCGACCACGTCACGCAGTGGTGGAACACCTTCTACGACTGGGCGAAGGGGTTGTTCAAGTGATCTCGTTGCGTCATCACATTGTCACGCTCGCAGCCGTGTTCTTCGCCCTCGCTCTCGGCGTGGTGCTGGGTTCGACCTCCATGTCCAATGGGCTGCTGTCCGGTCTCCGCAGCGACAAGTCGGGGCTCCAGCAGAACCTGGACTCCACTGAGACCGAACGAAACGCTCTGCGTGAGCAGCTGAACTCGGCCAACGGATTTGACTCCGCGGTTGCACCACTGGCCTTGCGCGGGAGCCTCGCTCAGCGCAGCGTGGTGATCTTCACCGCACCTGATGCGAACTCCGGCGACCGGGACGCCGTGGTGAAGCTGATCGGCCAGGCCGGCGGCTCGGTGTCGGGCCAGCTCGCGCTCACCCCCGCATTCGTCAACCCCGCCAACGCCGATCAGGTGCGTTCGACGATAACCAACGTGATTCCGGCCGGTGTCCAGCTACCCACGGGCGCAGTGGACTCAGGCAGCCTGGCCGGGGCACTGCTCGGTTCCGTTCTCCTGCTCGACCCCAAGACCGCCAAGCCGCGCGCCACACCCGCAGAGCTCTCGGTCGCTGTCCAGGCACTTCAGGCCGGTGGGTTCATCGGAACCGGCGGACCCGCACCGGAACCAGGCCAGCTGGCCATCGTCCTTGCCGGCGGCGCAGTGACTGGTGACGGCGCAGGTGACCGTGCGTCCACAGTCGCCAGGTTCGCCGCAGCACTTGACCGCACCAGTGCCGGGGTTGTGCTGGCCGGCCGAAGCGGCTCTGCCGATGGCAACGGCCCCATCGGCGTCGCCCGGGCGGACGCCGACATCACCGCCGCGCTGACCACCGTGGACAACGTCGACAGCTCTGCGGGACGGATCACCAGCGTCCTCGGGCTCCAGGAGCAACTGGAAGGACGGGCCGGTCAGTACGGGACGTCCCGCACTGCTCAGGCCATGACCGTGTCGACCCAAGGCTGACGCAGTCGACCCCAAACCGACACGCCAGCGGTTACGTACTTTCATTCCCGCTCGTGTTAGCGTGGGGTCCCGTGAGTCACGGCCGTCAGGCCGACGAAAGCACTGGCTCAGTGTGGCAACGCACCTCATCTCACGGGAGATTCCTTGCACCAGTCACGTCAGCACGCGCGCGTTGCCAAACACATCTTCGTCACCGGCGGAGTCGCCTCCTCGTTGGGCAAGGGTCTCACCGCCTCCAGCCTCGGGCAGCTCCTGACAGCGCGGGGTCTTCGGGTGACCATGCAGAAGCTGGACCCCTACCTCAACGTCGACCCCGGCACGATGAACCCGTTCCAGCACGGTGAGGTCTTCGTGACCGAGGACGGTGCGGAGACCGACCTGGATGTCGGTCACTACGAGCGTTTCCTCGACCGTGACCTGCCAGGCTGGGCCAACGTCACCACCGGCCAGGTCTACTCGACGGTGATCGCCAAGGAGCGCAGGGGCGAGTACCTGGGTGACACCGTGCAGGTGATCCCACATATCACCGATGAGATCAAGTCCCGGATCCTCGCCATGAACGAGCCCGACCTGCAGGGCCACATCCCGGACGTGGTGATCACCGAGATCGGCGGCACTGTCGGCGACATCGAGTCGCAGCCGTTCCTCGAGGCGGCGCGCCAGGTCCGCCACGACGTGGGCAGGGACAACGTCTTCTTTCTGCACGTCTCGCTCGTGCCGTTCCTCGCCCCGTCTGGGGAGCTGAAGACCAAGCCCACCCAGCACTCCGTGGCCGCCCTGCGCAACATCGGAATCCAGCCGGACGCGCTCATCCTGCGGGCCGACCGGGAAGTTCCTGATGGGCTGAAGCGCAAGATCTCGCTGATGTGCGACGTCGACTACGACGGCGTGGTGTCCACGCCGGACGCACCGTCGATCTACGACATCCCCAAGGTGCTACACCGCGAGGGACTCGACGCCTACGTGGTCCGTCGTCTCGGCCTGCCCTTCCGCGACGTTGACTGGACCGTGTGGGGTGACCTGTTGCGCCGGGTGCACGAGCCGCAGGAGGAGGTGCGCATCGCTGTCGTCGGCAAGTACGTCGACCTGCCCGACGCCTACCTCTCCGTCACTGAGGCTGTGCGGGCCGGAGGATTCGCCAACCGCGCCAAGGTGGAGATCATCTGGGTGGCCTCGGACGTGTGCGAGACGGAGAGCGGTGCAGCTGCCGCCCTGTCTGACGTGGACGGTGTACTGGTTCCTGGTGGTTTCGGCGTCCGCGGTATCGAGGGCAAGCTCGGGGCGATCCGTTTCGCCCGTACCAGGGGAGTACCGCTGCTCGGTCTGTGTCTGGGGCTGCAGTGCCTGGTGATCGAGGCGGCACGCAATCTCGCGGGGCTGGACGATGCCAACTCGAGCGAGTTCGACCCGGAGACGCCGTATCCGGTGATCTCGACCATGGCCGACCAGACCGAGGTGGTCGCGGGGCAGGCGGACATGGGCGCCAGCATGCGTCTCGGTGCGTACCCGGCCGTCCTGGAGGCGGGCTCTGTGGTGGCCAAGGCGTACGGCACCACAGAGGTGTCCGAGCGGCACCGGCACCGCTTCGAGGTGAACAACTCCTACCGTCAGCGGCTCACGGCGGCTGGGCTGCACTTCAGCGGCACCTCACCCGACGGGGCGCTGGTGGAGTTCGTGGAGCTACCCGCAGAGGTGCACCCGTTCTTCGTCGCCACGCAGGCACACCCAGAGCTGAAGAGCAGGCCGACGCGTCCGCATCCGCTGTTCGCCGCGTTCATCCGGGCGGCCATCGACTATGAGGCGGCGGGGCGCTTGCCGGTGGAGATCACCCGACCTGAGCCGGTCGCCGAGACCCTGTGACATGAGCGAGCCCGGCGCGCACGAGTTCACAGTCCAGGCCAGTCGTACCGCCTATGTCGGCGCCGTGCTGGCGCTGCGGGTGGACGAGGTGCAGATGCCCGGTGGTGCCACCGGAACGCGGGAGGTGATCGAGCACTATGGTGCGGTCGCCGTGCTCGCGATCGATGACGCCAACCAGGTAGTGCTCATCCACCAATACCGCCACCCGATGGGCCGGCGGTTGTGGGAACTCCCTGCCGGGCTGCTCGACGTCCCGGACGAGGAGCCGCTCACCGCGGCGCAGCGTGAGCTCGCCGAGGAGGTGGGTATCGCGGCCTCGCACTGGTCGGTGCTGGTCGATCTCGCAGTCTCACCTGGTTTCACCGACGAGTCGGTGCGCGTGTACCTCGCTGAAGGGCTGTCCCGGGTGGAACGCGCGGCGGGGGAGCACGAGGAAGCGGACCTCGTCGTGCACCGCGTGCCCCTCGATGATGCAGTGGCACAGGTGCTGTCCGGGGAGATCGTGAACACCTCCGCGGTCGCCGGCCTGTTGGCGTTGGCGGTGTTGCGAGCGAGGGCAGTCCTGCCGCGCAACACCGCCGTGCCGTGGACCGATCGTCCCCGCGCCTTTGGTGCCCGGAAGCGCTAGTCGCGCAGGGGGCGCCCCTCGGAGTCGGTGACGTTGCCGGTGAGCATCATGATGCCGTCGATGAGCGACCAGATTCCGCAGCCACCACAGGTGAGCAGCTGGGCAATCGCGATCCCGGTGTCGCCGGTGTAGAAGCGTCCCACGCCAAGGCTGCCCACGAAGATCTGTAGCAGTCCCGCGGTGAGTTTCTGCTTGTCGGAGAAGGGAATACCCGACTGCGGATCGATTCCGTACGGGGCGCCGGGTAAGGGCTGCGGGTATCCGCCGCCGGGCTGGCCGTAGGCGGGCTGGCCGTATCCAGGCGGAGTGGGAGGCATCTGACCGTAGGTGGGCTGCGCAGGAGGCATCTGGGCATAGCCTGGGGGCGTTCCGTAGCCCTGTTGCGGCCCCGCGTAGGGCTGCGCAGGAGGCTGCTGCCCCGGTGTCGGTTGTCCGCCCAGGGAGAGTGGATAGGGCTGTGGCAGATCACTGAACAGTTCCCGCAGATCGCCGACGGTGTTGGCTGTCGCCACCGTGCCCATCCGGTCTGAATACTGGTCACTGGTCAGCGCGCCGCCCGCGTAGTGCTGCCCGAGGACAGCGCGGGTCTCTTCCCGTTGTGCATCGGTGACGGGGGATGCGCCAGCATCAGTTGGTTGACTCATTCGCGCACAATATCCTGATCATTCGGGTCAGCGGCACTCAACGGGGAAAGTCACGGGGACGGCGTGGCGCCTGTTACTGGGTGAGTGGGAAGGGCATGCTGGTATTCGTGCCCGAACCCTCACCCCAGCTCAGCGTGCAGATGCAGGGCTATCTCGACCACTTGGCGGTCGAAAAGGGGAGTGCGCGCAACACCCTGGAGTCCTACCGGCGCGACCTGGGGCGGTATCAACAGCATCTTGCCGAGCGCGGGATCACGGATCTTGCGGCCGTCCACGAGCAGGACGTCAGCGCCTTTGTCCGGGCGCTCCGGACGGGTGACGCGACCCACGGCGTGACGCCCTTGGCGGCGTCCTCGGCTGCACGTGCCCTGGTCGCGGCCCGCGGACTGCACCGCTTCGCCACCGGCGAGGGCATCACTGCCGTGGACGTAGCCCGTGAGGTACGCCCCCCGGCCGGACCCAAACGGTTACCCAAGGCGCTGGCGGTGGACCAAGTACTGGCACTGCTGAACGCGGCGGGGGGACCTGCCGAAGGGGCCGGCCCCCGCCAGCTGCGTGATCGTGCGCTGCTGGAGCTGTTGTACTCGACCGGCGCGCGCATCTCCGAGGCCGTAGGGCTCGATGTCGACGACGTGGACGCGGACAGCCGCTCGGTGCTGCTGAAGGGCAAGGGCGGCAAAGAGCGACTGGTGCCCGTCGGTAGACCGGCCCTGGCCGCGGTCCAGGCGTACCTGGTGCGCGGTCGACCGGCCTTGGTGTCACGCGCGGGACCGGCGATCTTCCTCAATGCGCGGGGCGGGCGCCTGTCGCGGCAGAGTGCGTGGCAGGTGTTGCAGACGGCGGCCGCACGAGCGGGTATCAGCACCGATGTGTCGCCGCACACCCTGCGGCACTCCTTCGCCACACACCTCTTGGACGGTGGTGCGGACGTCCGCGTCGTACAGGAACTGCTCGGACATGCCTCGGTCACAACGACGCAGGTGTACACGATGGTGACGGTCGACAGCCTGCGTGAGGTGTGGGCAGGTGCGCATCCCCGGGCACGATGAGTGTGAGCATGTTTACTGGGCGCGATGAAGGGGCGCGTTGCCTCAACCCGGCATCGACTCATAGGGTCGGTGTCAGCAACAACAGCAGCAAGCATGTCGGCAGAGCAAGAACTGCTGGCATCCGGAGTCCCAGTGAACACCGAAGGGGAGGCACCGCACCGTGTCGACACCGCAAGCCACCCCAGTCGGAGATGACTCGCAGGGGTCCGACGCCGCGGCGCTGGGACCCACCGGCCGTCCGCCCCGCGAGATCCCAGAACCCACACCGTTGAACAGCCACGGACCGGCTCGGGTGCTGGCGATGTGCAACCAGAAGGGTGGCGTCGGCAAGACCACGTCCACCATCAACTTGGGTGCGGCGCTTGCTGAGTGTGGTCGCCGGGTGCTGCTGGTGGACCTTGATCCGCAGGGGGCACTTTCCGCCGGATTGGGTATCGCGCACCACGAGCTGGACCTGACTGTGTATAACCTGCTCGTCGAGCCGCGGGCATCGGTGGACGAGGTGATGGTCAAGACGCATATTGATGGCGTCGACCTGTTGCCGAGCAACATCGACCTGTCCGCCGCCGAGATCCAGCTGGTCAACGAGGTGGGTCGCGAGCACACCCTTGGGCGCGTGCTGGATTCCGTGCGCGACCGATACGACTACATCCTGATCGACTGCCAGCCGTCCTTGGGCCTGCTCACCGTCAACGCCTTGGCGTGCGCGGACGGCGTGGTCATCCCGATGGAGTGCGAGTACTTCAGCCTGCGCGGCCTCGCGCTGCTCAACGACACGATGGCCAAGGTTCGTGATCGGCTCAACCCGCGGCTGGAGCTCTCCGGGATCCTCGTGACGATGTTCGACGCTCGCACCTTGCACGCGAGGGAGATCATGACCATGGTGGTCGACGTGTTCGGTGACGCCGTCTACGACACGGTGATCAACCGGACCGTGAAGTTCCCCGAGACCTCGGCTATCGGGCAGTCGATCATCACGTGGGCGCCCAGTTCTGCCGGTGCCGCCGCGTACAGGGCACTGGCCCGAGAGGTCCTCGTCCGGTGAGCCGGTGACGGCCGAGCTCGTCGACGTGCGCGAGCCCGCGGACGTCGATGCAAAGGTGGAGCCGTCCAACAGGTTCACCGTCCGGCTGCGCAACTTCGAAGGTCCCTTCGACCTTCTGCTCCAGCTCATCAGCCAGCGCAAGATGGACGTCACCGAGGTGGCGCTGCATCAGGTGACGGATGACTTCATTGCCTACACCCGGGCGTTGGGCGCGAACGCGGGCTTGGAGGAGACCACCGAGTTCCTGGTGATCGCGGCCACCCTGCTGGACCTGAAGACTGCTCGACTGCTGCCGTCCGGCCTGGTGGAAGACGCCGAGGACTTGGCGTTGCTGGAGGCCAAGGACCTCATCTTCGCCAGGCTTCTGCAGTACCGCGCGTACAAGCAGGTGGCAGCCTTGTTCCACGAGCTGGAGGCAGCTGCGCTCTGCCGCTACCCGCGCTCGGTCTCGCTCGAGGAGCGGTTCGCGGCGTTGCTGCCCGAGGTACTCCTGGGCGTGGACGCGGCGCACTTCGCCGACGTGGCCGCAGCCGCCTTCAGGCCGGCACCGCCACCGCCCGAGGTGAGTCTGGCCCACCTGCACACACCGCGAGTGTCTGTACAGGAGCAGGCCGCGCTGATGCTCGCGCAGCTGCAGGCCGCTGAGCCCGGGAGCTGGACCGGTTTCTCGGAACTGGTGGCCGACTGCGAGCACACCATGCACGTCGTCGCCCGCTTCCTGGGACTGTTGGAGCTCTACCGGGAGGCGGCGGTGGTCTTCGACCAGGAGCAGCCGCTCGGCACGCTCCTGGTGCAGTTGTCCGGGGCGGGACTCCCAGTGGTGGATGCGCTGGGCGAGGACTACAGGTGATCGACGCCGAGCTCGAGTCAGCGCTGGAAGCACTGCTGCTCGTGGTGGATGCCCCCGCATCGGAGGAGGTGCTGGCCGAAGCCGTCGAGGAACCCACTGAGCGGGTTCTTGCTGCACTGACCCGGATGAGCGCAGGGTTTACCGACCGCGGCAGCGGAATTGACCTTCGCAGGGTGGGAGAGGGGTGGCGGCTGTTCACACGTGAGGTGCACGCACCTTACGTGGAAAAGTTGCTCCTGGACGGTGCGCGCAGCCGTCTGACCAGGGCGGCGTTGGAGACTCTGGCTGTAGTTGCGTACCGTCAACCCCTTACACGTGCCCGCGTAGCTGCGGTGCGCGGTGTGAACGTGGACGGTGTGATGCGCACGTTGCTGGCTCGCGGCCTCTTGGCCGAGGCCGGTATCGACCCCGACACGCACGCGACCCTGTACTCGACGACCGAGCTGTTCCTGGAGCGACTCGGCCTGTCTTCGCTGGCGGACCTGCCTCCGCTGGCGCCGTTACTTCCCGAAGTGGACCTGATCGACATGGATGAGAATGCCTGAGCACGAGAACGACCAGACCGACCCCCGCGGCATCCGGCTGCAGAAGGTGCTCGCTCAAGCGGGCATCGCCTCGCGCCGCGCCGCCGAGGAAATGATCGCTGAGGGCCGGGTCGAGGTAGACGGCGCCATCGTCATGGAGATGGGCCGCCGGATCGACCCGAAGAACGCGGTCGTGCGGGTGGACGGTGCCCGCGTGATGGTCACCGAGGACCTCGTGCATCTGGTGCTGAACAAGCCACGCGGCATGCACTCCACCATGTCTGACGACCGGGGACGGTCGTGCGTGGGAGACCTCGTCGCCGAGCGGGTGGCTGCCGGGCAACGGCTGTTCCACGTCGGCAGGCTCGACGCGGACACCGAGGGCTTGCTGCTCCTGACGAACGACGGCGACCTCGCGCATCGGTTGATGCACCCCTCCTACGAGATCAGCAAGACCTACCTGGCCAACGTGCCCGGCCCGATCCCGCGAGGCATCGGCAAGCAGCTGCGCGAGGGCATCGAGCTGGATGACGGCCCGGCGAAGGTCGACTCGTTCGCGGTCGTGGACGTCTGGGAGGGCAAGGCGCTGGTCAAGATCGTCCTGCACGAGGGTCGCAAGCACATTGTCCGCCGGATGCTGGAGGCAGTCGGGCACCCGGTTCAGCGCCTGGTGCGCACTGACGTCGGTCCACTGTCCCTCGGCGAGCAGCGACCGGGCTCCTTGCGCGTGCTCAATCGCGGCGAGGTCTCCAGCCTGTACCGCGCGGTGGGCCTGTGAGCGTCGTCATCGCGATGGACGGCCCCTCGGGCACCGGCAAGTCCACCGTGGCCCGTCGGCTCGCCGCGGAGCTCGGTGTGAGCTACCTGGACACCGGGGCGATGTACCGCGCTGCCACCTTGCAGGTGTTGCGCTCGGCGGTGGATCCCAGCGACAGCGTGGCCGTCGCCGCAGCCACCGAGGAGCTGCCGCTGTGCCTCGGTACCGACCCTGAACGTCCTATGGTGCAGCTCGGCGGCGACGACGTGTCCGCCGAGATCCGGGGTGCCGCGGTGACGCAGGCCGTGTCCGCAGTCTCGGCTGTGCCCGCCGTTCGTGAGCGCCTGGTGGTCGAGCAGCTGCGCATCGTCGGCGACGCCGTCAAGGGGATCGTCGTGGAGGGCCGTGACATCGGAACTGTTGTGCTGCCCCAGGCCGACGTCAAGGTGTACCTGACCGCGTCAGCCGAGGATCGGGCCGCGCGCCGCACGAAGCAGGATCTCGGCGAGGGCAGGGCGTCGGAGTACGAAGCCGTGCTTGCCGACGTGCAGCGACGCGACCACCTCGACTCCACCCGCCTGACGTCGCCGCTGCGGGCCGCGGAGGATGCCGTGACAGTGGACACCAGCGGACTCAGCATCGAGGACGTGCTCGACCGGTTGCGGGCGCTCGTCGCCACGCTGCCAGGGAAAAAGATGCTTGGCACAGAAACGGGAGTAGCACAGTGAGCGAGGAAGGCCTGGTTTCAGGCGACGGCATCTGGAGCGACGAGGCCGACTGGGAGCTCGGTGCCGACGAGTTGGGCGACGAGCACGGCCCAGCCGAGGCAGTACCGGTCCTCGCTGTCGTCGGTCGCCCCAACGTGGGCAAGTCCACGCTGGTCAACCGCATCATCGGCCGACGCGAGGCCGTGGTGGAAGACGTTCCCGGCGTGACGCGTGACCGCGTGTCCTACGACGCCAACTGGAGCGGCCGCCGGTTCACCGTGCAGGACACCGGTGGCTGGGAGCCCGATGCCAAGGGGCTGCAGAAGTCGGTAGCTGCCCAGGCAGAGATGGCCATGAAGAGCGCCGACGTGGTGCTGCTGGTGGTCGACGCCGTGGTCGGGGCCACCGCGACGGATGAGGCGGTGGCCCGGGTGCTGCGCAGGGGAAAGATCCCCGTGTTGCTCGCGGCGAACAAGGTCGACGACGAACGCACCGAGTCCGAGGCGGCCGCACTGTGGTCACTGGGACTGGGGCAGCCGCACTCGGTGAGTGCGACGCACGGACGCGGCACCGGAGACCTGCTGGACGAGATCCTGGCCGCGTTGCCGCACACCCCTCGGGAGACCGACCCCGTGGCCGGCCCCCGCAGGGTTGCGCTGGTCGGCAAGCCCAACGTCGGCAAGTCCAGTCTGATCAACCGGCTCTCCGGCGACGAGCGGTCGGTGGTGCACGACGTCGCAGGGACCACTGTGGACCCGGTGGACTCCCTGGTGGAGCTCGGCGGGCAGGTGTGGCGTTTCGTGGACACCGCGGGGCTGCGCAAGCGCGTCAGCCACGCGAGCGGGGCCGAGTTCTATGCCTCGCTGCGCACCCGTTCGGCCATCGAGGCCGCTGAGGTGGCGGTGCTGCTCATCGACGCACACGAGCCGATCAGTGAGCAGGACCTACGGGTGCTCTCCATGGTTTCTGATGCAGGCCGCGCGCTGGTGCTCGCGTTCAACAAGTGGGACCTGGTCGATGAAGACCGGCGTTACGTGCTGGACAAGGAGATCGATCGCGACCTGGCACGAGTGCCGTGGGCGTTGCGGGTGAACATCTCTGCGCATACAGGACGAAGTGTGGCCAAGCTGGTGCCGGCGTTGCGTACGTCCCTGGAGTCCTGGGACAAGCGCATCCCCACCGGGCAGCTCAACGCGTGGCTCACAGACGTGGTGGCGGGCACTCCGCCGCCCATGCGAGGTGGGCGTCTGCCCCGGGTGTTGTTCGCGACCCAGGCCGC
>JADGOX010000228.1 GCA_017882745.1 Mycobacteriaceae bacterium
CGCCGGAGAATGCCGCCACGAGGAAGGTGAGGGTGCCGCCGGAGAATGTCGCCGTGTCGAAGGTGACGTAGCCGCCGGAGAACTCGGCGCCGCGGAAGGTGACGTAGCCGCCGGAGAACTCGGCACTGCGGAAGTCGACGGTGGCGCCGGAGAACGTCGTGATGGCGAAGGTGACGGTGCCGTCGGTGAACTGGGCTCCGGTGAAGGTGACGGTGCCGCCGGTGAACTGGGCTCCGGTGAAGTTTCCGCCGTCGAAGGTCGCATCGGTGAAGTCGAGGTTGCGGCCGCACCAGGTGGTGGGTGCGGTGGGGTCTTGGAGGTGGTCGCGGATGATGCTGATGACGGTCAGGCGGACCTGGCGTTCCCCGTCGCTGGCTTTGGTGGAGTCGGGGTCGTAGGGGAGGCGAAGGTAGGCGCAGAGGACGTCGATGCACACTTGCATCTGGATGTCGTCGTTGGCGGTGTGCCAGTCGTCGGCGAGTGCTGCCATTGCGTACACCCCGGCCAGTCGTACCGCGGCCGATGCGTGGCCGAGTTGCCCGGCTGCTGTCGCGAAACAGGCCCTCAGGTCGGCGGTGCTGCTGTCGTCGTGGAGTTGGGCTGAGAGTTGGTGCTGGGCGCGCTCAAGTTGGTGCTGGGCGCGCTCGAGTTGGTGCTGGGCGCGTTCGAGTTGGTGCTGGCTGCGCTCATGTTGGTGCTGGTCAGTGGAGGCCTGCTGCGTCGCGTGGCTGATGCGTTCTATCGCCTTACTGGTCTGTCGCCGGCGGTAGGCCAGCAAGGCCGCGGCGCCGATCCAGAACACGCCCATTGAGGCAATGGTGGTGCGGACGACGTCGTACCGCTGAGCTGAGGTCAGGTGGTGGTCGGCTATCCACCATCCGTGCCCTTCGGCGAGGCGCGCGAAGATGCACAGCAGGGCGAAAGCCAAGAGCGCCGAAACCAGGACTCCGACCGTGAGCAACCGCCAGAGGGGTGTCTGTTGCCGCTTCGCCGCCGGATTTGCCACGAGTAGTGGGTACCACGATCCCGGCCACACCGCGTGCCAGGAAGGTCGTCGGTGAGCGTGTCACTCGTTGCCCGATGGGGCACTCCGTGCACGGGGACAGCAGGACCAGGGTGGCGGAAACCCGCAGAGTGGCTCCGATGGGTCGTCGGCGCATGCCTGTGACAGTGCCATCGGGGCGGGTGTGGCAGAAGCATGCAGTCCCGTAAGAGGGGGTGTAGCGGTGCGGGAAATGGGCAAACCGAGGTATGGGCCGAACGGGTATACCGGGATGAGTGGTCCCGCATCGAGTGTGGGACGTGAGGATCCGCGGGAGATCGGACGACGCGGCCGGCGAGGGCAAGATGAGCAACGACGCAGGAACACCACCACAGATCGGGGGATCGAACGATGACCGACAACGAGGTCGATCACGCCACCAGCGGACTGGGCTGCGAGTTGCGGGCGGTGCTGTCCGCCGCCCTGGCGCTGGCGCAGCTGCACGCCCAACACCGGGCGCAGGCCGCGGGGCAGGCGGCCCGCGAGGCCGGGGCAGGTGAACAGGAAGTGGCGCAGCGGGTGGCAGCCGAACGTCGCCTGCGGGCGGCGCAGATCCCCACCCCGCAGGCTTTGGTGCGCCCGGGTGCCGCCGTGCAGGAGGTGGGCCGGGCTTGGGCCGAGGCCAGCGAGCACCGAGACGTGTCCCCGGACCTGGCCCAGCGCTGGGATGAGGAGCTGCGCCGGGTCGGGGTCGACCCCGACCTGGCGCGGGCGGTCGCCGCACAGCAGGACCGGGGACAGGAACGCGGTGCAGGACGGGACACGGTGGGGCCCGGTCGCGAGTGGGCGGCCGCCACCGCCGTCATCACCGCTGACCGTGACGCCGACCGTGCGTCGGCGGCTTCGAGCGAGGCGCGGGACGTGCCCGCCGGTGCGGAACCCGACCGGGCGGCGGTGCGGGCGGCGCAGTGGGAAGCGGTGAGTGTGGCGGTCGATACTGAGGCTGAGGGCCGGGCTGCGCACATCGAGAGGAGCGCCGCCCATGGCGATGAGGTGCAGGGCGGTGTCGCCCGCCACGATGGAGACCAGCAGGGGCAAGCGTTGATCGACGGGTGGTCCGATGGCGCCCCCGCAGCGCAAGCAGCCGGACGGGAGCATCCTCTGGGCCGGGATCCGCAGGCCGCCAGCAGGCCGCAGCAAGGGAAGCGGTCGCCGGCGGCGACACGGAGGAAAGCCAAGTCGAGGGACAGCGGACTCAGCCGCTAACACCAGACCGGCCGGTCCAGCCCGCGGCGGCTACGAGCCGTTGAGAGAGCGCGACAACGTGCTGCCCCCTGTTGCACCCCCTGCTGTACCCACTACGGTTGCACTGATCGTGACGTGCACCACGTGCGTCGGTTCTGGTCAGGGGGAGTTCGCGAGATGGCGTTCATGTCACCGGTTGACGCAATGTTCTTGCTGATGGAGAGCCGCGAGCATCCGATGCACGTCGGTGCCTTGTCGTTGTTCACTCCCCCGGAGTCGGGCGATCCC
>JADGOX010000229.1 GCA_017882745.1 Mycobacteriaceae bacterium
CGGACCAGCGCGGCCGCAGCCATCCACCGCCGCAGCGTCTCCTCTGCCGCCCGGAGGTCCGCACGCCCGAGCAACGCCCAGCCGTCCAGCAGCAGCGCAGCCCCGTAGCCGCCCTCAGCAACCGGCTCAGCCCCGGGAGTGGCTACCACCAAGGCGGGCCCCGCCGGCACCTGCGTCAGCACATCGGTGCCGCCAGAGGTACGCACCGGCACGCCCGGAAATGCCCTGCCCAGTTCTTCCGCCGTGCGGGTCGCCCCCACCACCCGTGCGCGCAGCGCCCTGGAACCGCAGGCAGCGCAGCGATAGCCGACGTCGGCCACTCCACACCACCGACAAACGGGAGTACCCACGCCGTCGGGTCCGGCGGCCGCAGGCAGCGACAGTGGTCCAGCGCACCGCCGGCACCGAGCTTGTTCACGACAGCGTGCGCAGCCCAACGATGGCACGTATCCCCGTCGCGGAACCTGGACCAGCACGGGCGCTCCCGCGGCGATGGACGCTCGCGCCGCCGCGAACGCCACAGCGGGCAACCGGGCCACGCGGGCGACGGGGTCACGCTCCAGCTGCGTGTCGGTGTCGGCGATCGCGGTGATGCGTGCGCACCTCTCCCGCAGGACGGCACGGGGGGCAAGCAGGTCGTGCGCCCAGCCCGACTCCACCAGTGCCTGCGCCTCCGCGGTCCTCGCGTAACCACCGAGCAGCACTGCCGCCCCGTTGGAGTGTGCCCGCAGCAGAGCAACCTCGCGGGCGTGCGGATACGGTGCGCGGGGCTCGGCGTGACTGTCGTCCCCGTCGTCCCACACAGCGACGAGCCCCAGTTCCGCCACGGGGGCGAAGACTGCGGCCCGGGTGCCGACCACCACCCGAGCCACCCCCCGCAGCGCAGCGAGCCAGCGCCGGTAGCGGACCGCCGGCCCGAGCCCGGCGGTCAGCTCCACGACAGTGCCCGCGCCCAGCAGTCCGGTACAGGCGCCGTACACCCGGTCGACGTCTCCTTGATCGGGGAGGACGAGGAGCGCGGAGCGCCCGGACTCCACCGTGGCCGCAGCCGCATCCGCCAGACGGGACGGCCAGTCCTCGCCGGGCAGCGCCTGCCACACGGCCCGTGGCGCCCTGCCTTCACGCAGCGCGCTCAGGTAGCGATCGCCGTAGGTATAGGCCCCCCAGCCGTCACTTGTCTGCTGCGCGCGGATCGGGGGGCCGTCGGGCGGCGTCTCCGCCTCCACCCGTGCGTGGCGCCCGGGAACCGCCAGGCGCAGCACATCGGAGCGGGTGCCCGCGTAGCGTCCGGCGACGGTGCGGGCCAGCGCGGCGATCTCAGCCGTGAGCACACGTTCCGGCGAGACCACCTTCTCGATCCAGCCCAGCTTCCCGACGTGCGCGGAGGACTCCACCCGCTCGAGGACAAAGCCGTCGACCAGCCGACCGGCGAAGCGCACCCGCACCCGAACGCCCGGCTGGGCCTCCCCAGACTGGTCACTGTCGACAAGGTAGTCGAAGTCGCGGTCCAGGTGGGCCAGCGGCACCATCAGCGCCACCCGCGCCACGGGAAGCTCCACCGTGGCCGTTCGTTCCCGAGTCACAGCGCAGGTCTACCAGCGGCCCCCGACACGCGCCCCGGGCTCTGCATGTTCGGGGTCCGCCAGCGGCGACACCTGCCCAAAACGCACAACCTGGGGTCGCTGGGGTCAGAAACCGGCCAGCGAGCGCAACGCGTCCGCGCGGTCGGTGTGCTCCCACGGCAGGTCGATGTCGGTGCGCCCGAAGTGCCCGTAGGACGCAGTCGGCGCGTAGATCGGCCGCAAGAGGTCCAGGTCGCGGATGATCGCGCCGGGCCGCAGGTCGAATACCTCGCTGATGGCCTGCTGAATCTTGGCCGGATCACCATTTTCGGTACCGAAGGTCTCTACGAACAACCCGACGGGGGCCGCCTTGCCGATGGCGTAGGCCACCTGCACCTCGATGCGCTCCGCCAGACCGGCGGCAACGGCGTTCTTCGCCACCCAACGCATGGCGTAAGCAGCGGAGCGGTCCACCTTGGACGGGTCCTTGCCCGAGAAGGCGCCACCACCATGGCGGGCCATGCCACCGTAGGTGTCCACGATGATCTTGCGTCCGGTGAGTCCGGCGTCACCCATGGGCCCGCCCAGCACGAACTTTCCGGTCGGGTTCACAAGCAGGTGGAACGAGGAGGTGTCCAGGGTGGGAAGGTCGAGTTCGGACAGCACTGCCTCGACGACCTTCTCGCGGATGTCGGGCGCGAGCAGTCCGTCGAGGCTGATGTCCGCAGCGTGCTGGGTGGAGAGGACCACAGTGTCGAGCCGGACCGCTTGGTCACCGGCGTACTCAATGGTGACCTGGGTCTTGCCGTCCGGACGCAGGTAGGGCAGAAGTCCGTTCTTGCGTACCTCGGAGAGACGACGCGAAAGCCGGTGCGCCAGCGCGATGGGCAGCGGCATGAGCTCTGGGGTGTCCTTGCAGGCATAGCCGAACATCAGGCCCTGGTCTCCGGCGCCCTGACGGTCGATCTCATCGTCCGTGAGTCCCTCGACACGGGCCTCGTACGCGGAGTCCACACCTTGGGCGATGTCGGCGCTCTGCTGACCGATGGAGATACTCACTCCGCAGCTTGTGCCGTCGAAGCCCTTGGTGGACGAGTCGTACCCGATGTCCAGGATCCGCTGGCGAACGATGTCCGCGATCGGGACGTAGGAGTTTGTGGTCACCTCGCCGGCGACATGCACCTGACCCGTGGTGACCATCGTCTCCACCGCGACCCGGCTGCGCGGGTCCTTCTCGAGCATCGCGTCGAGGATGGAGTCACTGATCGCGTCACAGATCTTGTCGGGGTGCCCCTCGGTGACGGACTCGCTGGTGAACAAACGGCGGCCGGACTGGGTCACGAGGTGTCCTCTCGGATGTGGGCAGTACAGGAATGAGACTAGTGCGCGGCGGGAAGCAGGTCCGCAACGACGTCAAGCACGCGGCTCGCCAGCAATGCCTTCGAACCATGGTCCAGAACCAGTTCGGTCCCGTCTGAGGCAAGGAGCCAGCCGTCGTTGCTGTCCACCTCGAAGGCCTTGCCGTCGCCGACGGCGTTGACGACGAGGAGGTCACATCCTTTGCGGGCCAACTTCGCCCTGGCGTGGTGCAGCACGTCCCCGCGCTCGTCACCGGTCTCGGCGGCGAAACCGACGATCACCTGGTCAGCTGAGAGCTCACCGTTGCGGCGGGCTTCGACGAGCTCGGCGAGCACATCGGCGTTGCGAGTCAGCGCGATGGTGTCCGGCTCGTCGGCACCCTTCTTGATCTTGCTGGTGGCTACCGTGTTCGGCCGGAAGTCGGCGACAGCGGCGGCCATCACCACAACGTCGGCGTCCACCGCGTGGCTGTGCATCGCGGCGCGAAGCTGCTCCGCGGTGGAGACCACGACCATCCGGACACCCGCTGGTGCGGCGACCCCGGTGGTGTGCCCGGACACCAAGGTGACTCTGGCGCCCCGCTGCACGGCGAGGCTGGCCAGCGCAAACCCCTGCTTGCCGGAGCTGCGATTGCCGAGAAAACGGACCGGATCCACCGGCTCCCGGGTACCGCCGGCAGACACCAGGACGTGGCGACCCTCAAGGTCACGCGGCAACGCGTCGGCACGTTCGAGTAACAAGGTGGCGATCCCGGCGATCTCCGCCGCCTCCGGCATCCGACCGGCGCCGGTGTCTGTGCCGGTGAGCCGCCCCGACGCGGGCTCGAGGACCACCACACCGCGGGAGCGCAGCAGGGCCGCGTTGTCCACGGTGGCGGGGTGCTCCCACATCTCGGTGTGCATGGCGGGGGCGAGCAGGACGGGACAACGCGCAGTCAGCAAGGTCGCGGTGAGCAGGTCGTCGGCCCTGCCGTGCGCCAAGCGGGCCATCAGATCAGCAGTTGCCGGAGCGACCACGACAAGCTCGGCGTCCTGGCCGATCCGCACGTGCGGAACCTCGTACACATCGGAGAAGACCCCCGTGTGCACGGGCTGGCCGGACAAGGCCTCGAAAGTAGCCGCACCGACAAAGCGCAGCGCCGCATCCGTGGGAACGACCCGGACGCGGTGGCCACTTTCGGTGAGCCGACGCAACAGCTCACAGGCCTTGTACGCGGCAATACCCCCACCGACACCGAGAACTACCCGCGGCTGTTCGGCGGGCAGCCGGCGGACGCTCACTCGCCTTCGGTGTGCTCGAGCAGATCGGCGTAGATCTCGCGCATCGCGATGGACAAGGGCTTCTCCTGCGGGTGCGGCTCCACCAACGGACCGACGTACTCGAGCATGCCGTCACCGAGCTGGGAGTAGTAGTCGTTGATCTGACGCGCGCGCTTGGCTGCGAATATCACCAGCGCGTACTTCGAGGACGTGCGGGCGAGAAGCTCGTCGATGGGGGGAAAGGTGATTCCCAGTGGTGTGTCGTACGCCTGTGCTGGGTCTGACTCGGGCTGGGGTGTGCTCACTCGGTGGCTCCTGCGCTGGTATCGGTGGGTGAAGCTGTTCGGCCTTCTGGTGCGTCAATGTCGTGTCGCACGGAAGGGCCGACCAACAAGGCTACCAAGTCGGCCGCCGCATGCTGCACATTGTCGTTCACAACGACGTGATCGAACTCACCCTGCGCCGCCAACTCCTCGCGCGCGGTCACCAGCCGCCGGGCAATGACAGCCTCGGGCTCCGTTCCACGTCCGGTCAGTCGCCGCACCAGAACCTCCCAGCTCGGCGGGGCCAGGAACACGAGATCGGCTTCGGGCATGGACCGACGGATTGCGCGGGCCCCGGCAAGGTCGACCTCCACGAGCACCGGTCGGCCCGCCTCAAGTGCCGCCTGGACCGGGCGCGCCGGAGTGCCGGACCGGTGCAGACCGCGATGGATCTCCGCCCACTCCAGCAGCTCACCGGCCGCAATCATCTGGTCGAACTCTGCCGCGGACACGAAGTGGTAGTCGCGCCCGTCAACCTCACCCGGCCTCGGCTCCCTGGTGGTGGCAGAGACACTGAAGTACAGCTCCGGAAGATCCGCGCGCAGCAGCCGCACCACACTGGTCTTGCCGACGGCGGAGGGGCCGGACAGAACCACGAGCCGGCCCCTCGCAGTGTCGGCCATCGTCGCGCCGCTCAGGCCTGGTCGAACTTGGCGAGCAAGGCCTTGCGCTGGCGATCGCCGAGTCCGCGCAGTCGGCGGGTGGGAGCGATCTCCAGCTCGGTCATGAGCTCCTGGGCCTTGACCTTGCCTACCTTGGGCAGTGCCTCCAGCAACGCCGAGACCTTCATCTTGCCGAGGATCTCGTTGCTGTCTGAGTCGTGCAGCACCTGCTTGATGTCAGTGCCGCCCCGCTTGAGTCGTTCCTTGAGCTCGGCCCGGACGCGGCGGGCCACAGCTGCCTTCTCCAGAGCAGCAGTTCGCTGCTCGGCCGTCAGCTGGGGAAGGGCCACGGTTCCTCCGTCTTGTGTTGTTCATGCTTGCGCAATTCTGGAAGCCGCTGGGGTGCCAGCAGCAGCGACGACCGTACCGACGTATTGAGGGAGTGCTCAACCCACCCCCGCGCCGTGTCCCGGGTGTCCGCGATGTATGGCAGTCAGCTCGGCAGTGCAGCCGCGAGGGCATCACGTATGCGTGCCGCCGCGTCGCGGAGAGCCGGAACAGTGGGTCCTTCGCGAAGGACATCACGAGAAGTGCTGGGCAGCAATAGATTTGGGACATCACCGAAAACTCGTCGCAGGTCATCGGGGGTGGCGCCCTGGGCGCCCAGGCCGGGCGCGAGGATGGGTCCGTTCAGAGCACCGAGCGCGAGCCCTTCGCCCGTCGTGGCACCGACAACCACGCCGACGTCACCCATCGGCCTGGCGCCCGCATTGCGTGTCGCGGCATCATCGATCATCAGCTGAGCAAGGGATCGGTCCATGCCTGGAGGTTGCGCCTGCTGCACTCGGGCACCCTCCGGGTTGGAGGTGCGGGCCAGGACGAAGACCCCCCTCCCTGTGGTCTGCGCCAGCTCCAGCGCAGGTTCCAGAGACCCGAAACCGAGGTAGGGCGAGAGGGTCACTGCGTCGCCCGCGAGCAAGGATTGCGGACCGAGGTAGGCCTGCGCGTACGCGGCCATCGTGGAACCGATGTCACCGCGTTTGACGTCCAGCAGCACCAGTGCGCCAGCCGCCCGGGCCGCGGCGATGGTCTCCTCGAGCACCCGGATTCCCGCAGAGCCGTGCGCCTCGAAGAAGGCGGCTTGCGGCTTCAGTACCGCGATCTCGCCGGCCAACGCGTCGACGCAGGTCTGTGCGAACTGCGCCAGGCCCGCCACCCCGGGGTCGAGCCCCCAGGCCGCAAGAAGTGCCGGGTGGGGATCGATCCCCACACAGAGCCTGCCCCGCTCCGCGATCGCGGTCGTGAGCCGCTGCCCGAAGGTACTCACCGTTGGGCCCGCAACGCCCTGTGCATGTGCTGCAGCGGCCGCACCCCGATGTCACCCCGGATCGAGGCTTCGATGCCCTGCACTGCCGCGGCAGCGCCCTGCACGGTCGTGATGCAAGGGATGCCTGCGGACACCGCGGCGCTTCGGATCTCGTAGCCGTCCACCCGCGGACCCGAGTTGCCGTACGGGGTGTTGATCACCATGTCCACCTCACCGGCCACAATGGCGGTGACGATCGTCGGGCCGTCGATGAGCTGCCCGTCCTCGGTGTGCTTGCGCACCTCGGTGCACGGGATTCCATTGCGGCGCAGGGTTTCCGCAGTGCCCGCCGTGGCCAGCACCTCGAAGCCCAGATCGGCAAGCCGCTTCACCGGGAAGACCATGGAACGCTTGTCCCGGTTGGCTACGGACACAAACACCGTGCCGGCCACCGGCAGCGACCCGTAGGCGGCCGTCTGGCTCTTGGCGAAAGCACGGCCGAAGTCGCCGTCGATGCCCATCACCTCGCCTGTGGACTTCATCTCCGGGCTCAGCAGGTTGTCGATCCCGCTGCCGTCGGCCTTGCGGAACCGGTGGAACGGCAGCACAGCTTCCTTCACTGCGACCGGCGCGTCCATGGGAACCGCTCCCCCGTCGCCGCTCTCGGGTAGCAGACCCTCGGCGCGCAGCTCGGCAATGGTGGCGCCCAGCATGATCCGGGCGGCAGCCTTGGCCAGCGGCACCGCCGTCGCCTTGGAGACGAACGGCACGGTGCGGCTGGCCCGCGGGTTTGCTTCCAGCACGTAGAGCGTGTCGTCCTTCAGTGCGTACTGGACGTTGATCAGGCCCAGGACGCCGATTCCGTGGGCGAGCGCCTCCGTCGAGCGGCGGACTGCATCGATGTCGGTCCGGCCCAAGGTGATGGGCGGCAGCGCGCAGGCCGAGTCGCCGGAGTGGATTCCGGCTTCCTCGATGTGCTCCATCACGCCGCCGAGGTAGACCTCGGTCCCGTCGCACAATGCGTCGACGTCGATCTCGATGGCATCGTCGAGGAAGCGGTCGACCAGGACCGGATGCTCGGCGGTGATCTCGGTGGCGCGCGAGATGTAGGACTCCAGCGAAGGCTCGTCATAGACGATCTCCATGCCGCGGCCCCCCAGCACGTAGGAGGGACGGACCAGGACCGGGTAGCCGATCTCGTCGGCGATCCGCTTCGCCTGCACAAAGCTGGTGGCCGTGCCGTACTTCGGTGCGGGAAGCCCTGCCCGGGTGAGTACCTCGCCGAAGGCGCCCCGGTCCTCGGCCAGGTCGATTGCGGCGGCGCTGGTGCCCACGATGGGCACGCCGGCGGCTGTGAGGCGCTCCGCCAGACTCAACGGGGTCTGCCCGCCGAGCTGCACGATCACCCCGGCGACCGTCCCGGAGACCTGCTCGGCGTGTACCACCTCGAGGACGTCTTCGAAGGTGAGCGGCTCGAAGTAGAGCCGGTCAGCGGTGTCGTAGTCGGTGGAGACCGTTTCCGGGTTGCAGTTCACCATCACCGTCTCGTACCCGGCGGCCGAGAGCGTCAGCGCCGCGTGCACGCAGGAGTAGTCGAACTCGATGCCCTGGCCGATCCGGTTGGGTCCGGAACCGAGGATGAGTACCTTCTCCCGTTCGGTCTGGGGGGCCACCTCGGTCTCCGCGTTCGGGTCGGACTCGTAGGTGCTGTAGTGGTACGGGGTGAAGGCCGCGAACTCGGCGGCGCAGGTGTCTACCGTCTTGAACACCGGCCGCACGTCCATGCGGTGCCGCAGCAGGCGCACGCCGTCCTCCCCGGCCAGCTCCGGACGCAGGGCAGCAACCTGACGGTCGGAGAGCCCCGCACGCTTGGCCCGGCGCAGCAGAGACGCGTCGAGCACCTGCGCGTCCAGCAGCTCGGCCCGCAGTGCCACCAGCCCAGCGACCTCCTCGACGAACCACGGGTCGATCCCAGAGGCCTTCGCGACCTCCTCGACCGTCCCGCCCATCCGGAGCGCCAACTCGACGTCGTAGATCCGGCCTTCGGTGGGGGTGCGCAGGTCTTCCAGCACCGCGGCCAGGCCGGCGAAGTCCGGGTCGGGGGTCGTCCAGAAACTGTGCTGCTTGGTCTCCAGGGAGCGCAGCACCTTGCCGAGAGCCTCCGTGAAGTTGCGTCCGATGGACATCGCCTCACCGACCGACTTCATCGTGGTGGTCAGCGTCGGGTCGGCACCGGGGAACTTTTCGAAGGCGAACCTCGGGGCCTTGACCACCACGTAGTCCAGGCTCGGCTCGAAGCAGGCCGGGGTCTCGCCGGTGATGTCGTTGACGATCTCGTCCAGGGTGTAGCCGAGGGCGAGCTTGGCGGCGATCTTCGCGATGGGGAAGCCGGTGGCCTTGGACGCCAGAGCGCTCGAACGGGACACGCGGGGGTTCATCTCGATGACGATGAGCCGACCGTCCGCCGGGTCGACCGCAAACTGGATGTTGCAGCCTCCGGTATCCACCCCGACCTCTCGCAGGATGTCGATGGCGAGGTCACGCATCTTCTGGTACTCGCGGTCGGTGAGGGTCATCGCCGGGGCCACGGTCATCGAGTCACCGGTGTGCACACCCATCGGATCGATGTTCTCGATGGAGCAGACGATGACGACGTTGTCGGAACGGTCGCGCATCAGCTCGAGCTCGAACTCCTTCCAACCGAGGATCGACTCCTCGATGAGCACATTCGCAGTGGGTGAGGCCGAGAGGCCGCCGCCCGCGATGCGCTCCAGGTCGGCGTCGGTGTGAGCCATGCCGGAGCCCAGTCCGCCCATTGTGAAGCTGGGACGCACCACCACCGGGAGGCCGAGCTCGGCGACGGCCGCGCGAACCTCGTCCATCGTCTGGCAGACCGCCGATCGGGCGGACTCGCCGCCGACCTTGGCCACGATGTCCTTGAACTTCTGCCGATCCTCGCCCCGCTGGATGGCCTCGATGTCCGCGCCGATGAGCTCGACACCGTACTTCTCGAGCACACCGGCGAAGTGCAGGTCCATCGCACAGTTCAATGCAGTCTGCCCACCGAGCGTGGCCAACACGGCGTCGATCGGCGTGCCCGCCGCCTGTTCGGCGGCAAGCACCTTCTCCACGTACTCAGCGGTGATCGGCTCGATGTAGGTGGCGTCAGCGAACTCAGGGTCGGTCATGATCGTTGCCGGGTTGGAGTTGACCAGGCTGACCCGGATGCCCTCCTCGCGCAGGACCCGGCACGCTTGGGTACCGGAGTAGTCGAACTCGCAGGCCTGCCCGATGACGATGGGGCCGGAACCGATGACCAGTACGTGGGAAAGATCTGTGCGCCGCGGCATCAGTGCGCGCCTTTCATGAGATCGGTGAAGCGGTCGAAGAGGTAGGCGGCGTCGTGCGGGCCGGCTGCGGCCTCGGGGTGGTACTGGACGGAGAAGGCCGGCCCATCCAGCAGTGCGACACCTTCGACCGTGCCGTCGTTGGGACAGGTGTGGCTGACGACGGCCTTGCCGAACGGGGTGTCGAACTGCTCCCCGGCCTCCCCCTCCAGCGCGAAGCCGTGGTTCTGCGCCGTGATGGCAACACGCCCGGTGGCGTGCTCGATGACAGGGATGTTCATTCCGCGATGCCCGTAGCGCATCTTGTAGGTCTCCCGGCCCAGGGCGCGGCCGAGGATCTGGTTCCCGAAGCAGATGCCGAACAGGGGTATGCGCTGCTCCAGCACCCGCTGGGTCAATGCCACCACGTCGTCCGCGGTGGCGGGGTCGCCAGGGCCATTGGAGAGGAACACGCCGTCCGGACGCACCGCGAGCACCTCCTCCAGCGTCGATGTGCTGGCGAGCACGTGCACCTCGACGCCGCGCGCACTCAACATGCGCGGGGTGTTCGACTTGATCCCGAGATCCAGCGCCGCGACGGTGAACCGCCGCGCCCCTGTCGCCGGAACCACGTAGCCGGACGTGGTGGTCACCTCGGCCGCCAGATCTGCACCGAGCATGCTGGGCTGTTCCTGCACCCGGCGGACCAGCTCCTCGTGATCGGCCAGGAACACACCAGAGAAGATTCCCGCCCGCATCGACCCACGCTCGCGAAGGTGTCGCACGGCTGCCCGGGTGTCGATTCCGGCAATACCGACGACGCCCTGAGAGACCAGAGCATCCTGCAGCGAGCCGGTTGCCCGCCAGTTCGAGTGCCGCCGTGAGGGATCGCGCACGGCATAGCCCGCCACCCAGATGCGGCTCGCTTCGTCGTCCTCGTCGTTCCAGCCCGTGTTGCCGATCTGCGGGGCCGTGGCCACCACGATCTGGCGGTGGTAGCTCGGATCGGTCAGCGTCTCCTGGTAGCCCGTCATGCCGGTGCAGAACACCGCCTCGCCCAGCGTGGCGCCCTCGGCGCCGAACGCTTCGCCCCGGAACGTGGTTCCGTCCTCGAGTACCAGTACTGCCTCGCTCACGCGGAGTCTCCATCCTTCTTGTCAGCTGTTGAGGCACCTGCATGGGCAGAGACGGCCCGCACCCAATCGGGATAGGCGGACTTGTCGTCGGCCCGAAAGCCGGTGTCGACCATCCCGTCACCCACCTGCCAGCGCAACACCAGCAGACCGTCCTTGGTCATCACCTTGCCTGCCAGCCGGTAGTCGGTCCGTGCGCTGTCGATCGACGCCTGCGGAATCCAGATGCTGCTGGCACCGTGCCGGCTGAGCAGCACGCCGTCCGCGTGCAGTGTCAGCTTCGCGCTGGCCCGATGGCCGATGTCCCCCACCGCCACACGGTCCTGCCAGTTCCCCGCAATGGCGCTGCCCACGTACAGGCCCGTCGCCGGACCGAGGACGACTGAACCCGGATCGGTCGTCGGCACGGGGAACTCGCCGAGCGCCGCACTCTGCCGTCGCCCACGACGCTGCCATCCGCGGTACATCCCCCAGACCGCGAGCACGAGCACCGCCAGCACCAGGAAGCTCAACAGGACTCGTGTCATCAGTCGTGCACCGTTCTCGTGATCTGTCCGTGGTGGGCCGTGATCCGTCCGCGCAGCACCGTGGTGACTACGCGGGCGGGCAGGGTCATGCCCTCGTATGGGGTGTTGGCGGCAATGCTGGCCAGCTCCGCGCCACGCACGGTCCAGCTGGCGTCAGGGTCGATGAGGACCAGATTCGCCGGCTCCCCCACCTCCAGCGGGCGGCCGTGATCAGGCAGACCGGCGATGGCCGCGGGACGCTCGCTCATCACGCGCGCCACGCCACGCCAGTCAAGCAAGCCGGTGCGCACCATCGTCTCGGTCACCACCGACAGCGCTGTCTGCAGACCGAGCATGCCCGGACGAGCCGCCGCAAACTCGCAGTCCTTGTCCTGCGGGGCGTGCGGAGCGTGGTCGGTGGCCACACAGTCGATCACTCCCGCGGCCAGCGCCGCTCGCAGTGCAGCGATATCGCTGTGCTCGCGCAAGGGCGGGTTCACCTTGTTCACCGGGTCGTAGTCGACCAGCCGGGAGTCGTCGAGGAACAGGTGATGCGGAGTGACCTCAGCGCTGACGTGGATGCCCGCCCGCTTGGCGCCTCGCAGGATCTCAGCAGTGCCTGCGGTGGACACGTGACACACGTGCAGGCGTGCACCGGCGTCGCGGGCCAGCAGGCAGTCACGGGCCACGATGGCCTCCTCCGCTGCCCGTGGCCAGCCGGCCAGGCCGAGCCGTGCTGCGGTGGGTCCCTCGTGGGCCTGGGCCCCCCCGGGTTGACCGCCACCGGTCAGTCGGGGCTCCTCGGCGTGTTGGGCCACCAGCACGTCGAGCGCGCTGGCGTACTCGAGTGCCCGGCGCATCAGGAGCGGATCGGCCACGCAGTGTCCGTCGTCGGAGAAGATCCGAACGCCGCTGGCAGCCAGCGTGCCCAGCTCGGCCAGCTGCTCGCCACGCAGCCCGAGCGTGATCGCACCGACAGGGTGCACATCGACGAGCCCGGCCCGGGCGCCGAGTCCGCGCACGTGCTCGGTGACCACCACCGTGTCGGCAACCGGGTCGGTGTTGGCCATGGCGAACACTGCGGTGTAGCCGCCGAGTGCGGCGGCCGCCGAGCCGGTCGCGATGGTCTCGGTGTCCTCTCTGCCCGGCTCGCGCAGATGGGTGTGCAGGTCGACGAAACCGGGCAGGGCCACCAGCCCTACACCGTCGATCACCTCGGCGTCCTCGGGTGCCACGAGAGAGCCGCCGAGCTGCTTGATCTCTCCGTCGTCGAGGAGCATGTCGGTGGGCTCACCTTCGCCGTACAACCGGACACCGGTGATCAGCACGCTCATTCGTTCGCTCCCTGTTCTGATCCTGTGAGGCCGGAGCCGGCGAGCAGCTGGTAGAGCACGGCCATCCGGATGTGCACCCCGTTGCGCACCTGGGCCAGCACCGCCGTGCGTGGAGAGTCGGCCACTGCCGAGGTGATCTCCATCCCACGCACCATCGGACCGGGATGCAGCACAACAGCGTGCTCCTCGAGCAGCGCCATCCGCCGCTCGGACAGCCCGTAGCGGACGGCGTACTCCCTGGCGGAGGGAAAGAACCCACCGTGCATCCGCTCGGCCTGCACCCGCAACATCAGCACGGCGTCCACCGCAGCCAGCTCGGCGTCGAGGTCGTGGGACACGCTCACCGCGCCGGACTGCCCACCCCAGTGGGCAACCCCGTGCGGCATCAAAGTGGGAGGGGCCACGACCACGACGTCCGCGCCCAGCGTGCTCAGCAGGGTTGCGTCGCTGCGGGCGACCCTGCTGTGCAGCACGTCGCCGACGATGGCCACCCGGCGCCCGGCCAGGCTGCCCAGTCGCTGACGCAGCGTCAGTGCGTCGAGCAAGGCCTGCGTCGGATGCTCATGGGTGCCGTCACCTGCATTCACCACTGCCGGACCATCACCGCCCGCTGCTGTCCACGCAGCGATGCGGTGCGCCGCCCCGGACGCAGGGTGCCGCACGATCAGGCAGTCCGCGCCAGCGGCACGCAGCGTCAGCGCGGTGTCCCGCAGCGACTCGCCCTTGGACGCCGAGGAGCCCTTGGCGCTGACGTTGACCACGTCAGCACTCATCCACTTGCCTGCCACTTCGAAGGAGACCCGGGTGCGGGTGGAGTCCTCGAAGAAGACGGTCATGACGGTCCGCCCACGCAGGGTCGGCAGCTTGCGCACCTCTCGGCCGAGTAGTGCCTGCTCGAAGGCTTCGGCATCGTCCATGATCGAGATCGCGGCGTCGGCAGTGAGGTCGGCGGTGGAGAGCAGGTGCCTCATCCATGCACTCCTGGCGGGTGGGGTGTACGCAGCAGGACGGCATCACGCCCGTCGAGCTCGGTGAGCAGCACCGCCACATCCTCGCTGCGCGCAGTGGGAATGTTCTTGCCCACATAGTCGGCGCGCAATGGCAGCTCACGATGCCCGCGGTCGACGAGGACGGCGAGCTGAACAATCCGGGGACGACCGAGGTCGCGCAGCGCGTCCAGGGCGGCACGCACGGTGCGACCAGAGAACAGCACGTCATCGACGAGCACGACCAGAGCGTCGTCGACACCCCCAGCGGGAACCGAGGTCTGTCCCAGCGCCCGTGAAGGCTGCCTGCGCAGGTCGTCTCGGTACAGAGTGGTGTCGAGGAAACCGAGATCGGGGCGCACCCCGGAGAACTCGGCGATGCGATCCACCAGGCGGACCGCGAGTGTGCTGCCACGAGTGGGAATGCCGAGGAGGACCACCCGGGGAGCATCGGGTGCGTCGAGCGCGGTCTTCTCGATCAGCTGGTGGGCGATCCGGGCCACAGTACGAGCTACATCGGCCGAACTGAGCAGCTCTCGCTCAGTCGCGCTGTTTTCGCCCTGCGGACCGACCGCCTCGGGCGCCTTTGGCATCCGAGACCTCCTTCCCCGCCTCACTGGACGGGTTGTTAAAGGATGTCGAACATTTCGTCGTAGACTACCAGTGACGCAACGTGCGTTAGGTTTCACCCAGCAGTTCGCGGGGCCTCCTGATGCCGAACGCGATCGGTCTATGGGAAGAAGGGCTCGATGTCTGACTACGCTAAAGCTCTCGGCGCGCGACTTCGCGATGTTCGACAGCGCGAGGGGTTGTCTCTGCACCGAGTGGAACAGAAGTCCGACGGTCGGTGGAAAGCCGTGGTGGTCGGTTCCTACGAGCGCGGTGACCGGGCCGTCACCGTGCACAAGCTGGCCGAACTGGCGCGTTTCTACGGTGTGCCGCTGAGCGAGCTCCTTCCGCCGGACGACCTCGGCGCCATCGAAGGTGTGGTCGCACCCATCGTGATCAACCTCGAGCGTCTTCGTGAGATGCCTGAGGAGGAAATCGGCCCGATGATCCGCTACGCCGAGGAGATCGCGCGCCACCGCGGGGAGCACGGAACCTTGCTTCAGGTCCGCTCCGCGGACGTCGACACAATGTCCGAGCTCTGCGCGATGACCCGCGCCGATCTCGTCAGCCGACTGGTGGCTGCGGGTGTGCTCGCGGCAGGCGTCGCGAGTACACCCGCAACCGCGAGGTAGAGCCCGGGCTTGAGCCCTGGACCGGCCGCGGCCGGTCCAGGGCTCAAGCGTCGGCGTCGTGTTGCTGCTGTTGCGCCGGGACCTGTTGCACCGGGACTGCGGCCGCGGCCGCGCGCACCTGGGGCGCGACCAGCACAACCTGACCGAGCACGCCGTTGACGAACGCGGGCGAGTCGTCGGTGGACAGCTGCTTCGCAAGCTCCACGGCTTCGTCTACGGCCACCACCGGCGGAACGTCGGTGGCATGAAAGAGTTCCCACACGGCGACCCGGAGCACCGCCCGGTCCACTGCCGGCAGCCGAGCGAGCGTCCACCCGTGAAGGTGAGCCGCGATGACCTCGTCGAGCCGGTCGAGGTTCTCTGCAACCCCGTTCACCAAGGTGAGCGTGTACTCGTTGACCGGAGCGACCGAGGGGTCGTCAACCGCCATTCGCGCGCGCTCCGTGGCGATTCCCACCGGGTCGACATCACGGGCTTCCGCCTCGAACATGAAGTCGACGGCACGTTTGCGCGCCTTGCGCCTGGCGCCGCCCTGCTTGCGGGCACGCTCGGGAGTCAACGAAACGGTGCTGGTGTGGTTAGCGACCGTGTGGTCGACCAGCTCGTGCTCGGCAGGCGGCTGCACTGACTCATTTCCAGGTGTGGTGCTCACTCAGGAGTTCACACGGCCCAGGTAGCGGCTGTCGCGGGTGTCGACCTTGAGCTTGTCCCCGGTGTTGATGAACAACGGGACGGCGATCTCGTAGCCTGTCTCCAAAGTCGCCGGCTTCGTGCCGCCGGTTGAGCGGTCGCCCTGCAGGCCCGGGTCGGTGTGCTGCACCACGAGCTCGACGGCAACCGGGAGCTCCACGTACAGCGGAATACCCTCGTTGAACGCGACCTGCACGGTCATGTTCTCGAGCATGAAGTTTGCCCCGTCGCCGACGGTCGTGCCGTTGATGTAGTGCTGCTCGAAGTCCTCGGAATCCATGAAGACGTAGTCCTCACCGTCGCGGTACAGGTACGTCATGCTCCGGCGGTCGACCGTCGCGGTCTCCACCTTCACGCCCGCGTTGAACGTCTTGTCGTTGACCTTGCCCGTCAGCACGTTCTTCAGCGTGGAGCGGACGAAGGCCGGCCCCTTGCCCGGCTTGACGTGCTGGAAGTCGGTGATCGTCCAGAGCTGGTTGTCGATCTTGAGGACCAGCCCGTTCTTGAAGTCGCTTGTGGATGCCATGTGGGCTCCGCCTCTCTTGGTTCTACGGTGCGTTGCGCCCCGGCCGGGAGCCACACGCGTGCGGGCGTGCGCTCAGACGACGAGGAGTTCCTTGGTGGTCAGAGTCAACAGCTCCGGTGTGCTGTCGGTGACCACGAGGGTGTCCTCGATTCGGACGCCACCGCGCCCTTGCAGGTACACGCCGGGCTCGACGGTCACTGCCGCGCCAGCGGACAGCATACCGGTGCTCAGCGCTCCGATTCCCGGCGCTTCGTGAATCTCCAATCCGACCCCGTGTCCGAGGCCGTGCAGAAAATGATCGCCGTGGCCCGCATCGACGATCAACTGTCGAGCGGCGGCGTCCACCGCGGCCGACGCCGTGCCCGCGGTCAACGCTGCCCGCCCGGCTGCTTGCGCGGCCGAAACCAGCTCGTACACCTCGCGTTGCCAGGTCGCCGGCTCGCCGAGCACCACCGTGCGGGTCATGTCCGAGTGGTAGCCCCCGACGAGTGCACCGAAGTCCATCTTGACGAAGTCACCAGCGGCCAGCACCGCCGTGGTGGGCCGGTGGTGGGGAATCGCGGAGTTGGCGCCCGCAGCGATAATCGTCTCGAAGGACGGTCCGTCTGCGCCGTGGTCGCGCATCAGCGACTCGAGCTCACGGGCAACGTCCATTTCGCTACGCCCTGCCCGCACCCCGCCGCTCGACAGCAGCTGGGCCAGTGCGGCGTCGGCTGCGTCGCAGGCGGCGCGCAACAGCGCCACCTCGCCGACGTCCTTGATCATTCGCAGCCGTTCGACCAGTCCGGGGGCGCGCAGCAGCTCTGCATCGGCCGCAGCGGCAGCCAACGCTGCATGTCCGTCCACCGTGACGACGTGACTCTCGAAGCCCAGCGCGCGAGCCGGGGCTTGCACTGCAAGGCCGACGAGGTGCTCGGCGCAGGCACGGGCGATCTCCCTCCGCAGGTCGGGCACCTGCTCCGCGGACTGTGTGCGGTAGCGGCCGTCGGTGCAGAACACTGTGCGGTCCTCATTGCCCGGCGAGTCCTCGGCGTGCACGAGCAGCGCGGCGTTGGACCCGGTGAAGCCCGTCAGGTAACGAATGTTGAGCAGCTCGCTCACCACCAGGGCGTCGCAGTGTTCCTCGCGGAGCAGCGCCCGGAGGGCCTCGCGCCGGGTGCTGTGGGGGCTGGTCATGCCTTCCACCGTATCGAGCGAGTTCGCCAGGCGGGCGAGAGCCCAGTAGCCCTCGTCGGGGAGCGAGGCCTTCCCGTCACCCCGGACACGCGGCTGGCCTGAGCGCGTCAGATCCAGCCACGACGTTTGAAGACCACGAACAGCACGACGCTGACAGCCGCCATGAGCGACAGCGCGAACGGGTAGCCGAACTGCCAGCTCAGCTCAGGCATCGTCGTGAAGTTCATGCCGTACACCGTGCCGACCAGGGTCGGCGCGAACAGGATCGCCGCCCACGCGGAGATCTTCTTGACTTCCTCGTTCTGCACGTTGCTGATCTCGCTGAGGGTCTTCATCTCCTCGTTCTGCCGCTGGGCCACGAGGGTGGCGTTGACGGTGAGGATATCGCGCAGCAGCAACCTGAACCCGTCGATACGCTCGTTGACCTGGGTCACGTGGTCTGCCGCGTCACGCAAGTAGCGCTGCAGCTCCTCATCGACCTTGTACTTTGTGAACCCACCGCTCAGCGCATCCATGATGGCCGTCAACGGCGCGGTCGCGCGTGCGAAGTCGATGACCTCGCGGTTCAGCTCGTAGGTGCGGCGGGAGACCTTCGGATCGCCAAGGAAGACCTCCGTCTCGATCTCGTCGATGTCATTCTCCAGCCCCGCGACGACCGGGGCGTAGCCGTCGACGACGGCGTCGAGGATGGCGTAGAGCACGGCCTCGGGGCCCCGGGCCAACAGCTCGGGATTTTCCTCCAGGCGGCGCCGGATCATCGACAGGTCCGGGGACTCGCTGTGCCGGACGGTGATGACAAAGTCCCGCCCGATGAACAGGTGCAACTCGCCGAACTCGACTTCCTCTGCCGCGTCGAGGTAGCGGGCACCGCGCAGCACCACGAACAGCGTGTCACCGTACCGCTCGAGCTTCGGCCGTTGGTGAGCCTGGACTGCGTCCTCCACCGCGAGCTCGTGCAGTCCGAACTCCTCGGCAAGCGATGCGAGTTCGGCCGGGTCAGGCCGGTACAACCCGATCCACGCCATCCCGCCGTCCTGCTCGCGCAGGGAGCGGTATGTCTCGGTGAGTGACGTCGGGGAAGCCACCCGCCGTCCTTCGTTGTACACCGCGCTGTCAACGACGCTGAGTCGTCGCCCTTCGGAGGGGTCGTCGATGGATGCTGTCAGAGAAAGGTCGCTCTCGAGCATGTCACCTCCTGGATCACAGTCGTGTGCCGCCGCGTCGAGTACGTGGTCACGCTACCGGGCTGTAGCGTGACGCCGCATGCGGGCGAGAACAGCGGCCGGGGTGGCGGTGACCGGGTTACTACTCCTGACCGGGTGCAGACCTGCCCCCCTCGGACCACTGCGGACGAGCAGCACGGCACCTGCCGCGCCGGCGTCCCTGACCACTCCGGTGCCGAGCTCCACGACCCCTCCCCCTCCCACTGGGCGGCCACTGCTCGGCAAGGTCGTCGTGCTCGATCCCGGCCACAACGGCGCCAGCGCGGCAAGTCCCGAGATCATCAACGCGCAGGTGCCAAACGGGCGGGGAGGCACCAAGCCCTGCAACACCACGGGGACCTCCACCGATGCGGGCTACCCCGAGCACGCCCTGACCTGGGCGCTCGCCCAGCATGTCCAAGTGCTGCTGGCACAACAGGGCGCCACCGTGATACTCACCCGACCCGACGACGCGGGAGTTGGTCCGTGCGTGGACCAACGCGCGGCCACCGGCAATACTGCGAACGCCGACGCAGTGGTCAGCATCCACGGGGACGGAGGACCAGTTGGCGGCCAGGGCTTCCATGTCGCGTACTCGGACCCACCCCTGAACCTCACCCAGTCGGGGCCCTCAGTGCGCCTGGCTGACGTCATGCGCGACGCCCTGGTCCGTGCGCACTTCACTCCGTCGACCTATGTCGGCGTCAGCGGACTGAACCCCCGTGAGGACCTGGCCGGGCTGAACCTTTCCACCCGGCCCGCCGTCCTGGTGGAGTGCGCGAACATGCGCAACCCCAGCGATGCAGCGGCCGTTTCCAGCAATACCGGACGCAGCGGCTACGCCCAAGGGATCGCCGACGGCATCGAAGACTTCCTCGCCACGGGCTGAGTCGCGCGCACGGCAACACGGAGGTCATGGCACACCCGTTACTCTGGGCGGGTGCGACAGTGGCTGGTTCGGGCAGGTCTGATGGTTGTGGTGCACGTCGCTGTGCGAACTGCGCTCGGCTATGCCGCTTTGTCGTGGCCGACGAGCACCCAGATGCAGCGCAACGCCGGCTTGGTGGTCGTACTCGCCGTTGCGCTGTTGTGGTCCGGCGTCGACGCGCTGCGCGAGAACCCCGACGATGATGACCGGGACGATCTCACCCTGCGCTGGCTCAAGGCCGCGGTGCTGGCCGGTCCGGTTGCCGGCCTGGTCGGCTGGTCCGTCGAAGGACTGTTCATCGACTCCGTCGGGACCTCACAGCTTGCGGGAGACGTCATCGGTGGCGGCGCCTTCACCGCGCTGCTGATCTTCGTCCCCGCCATCCTCGGCCTGCTGTTCGGACGGCTGGCCCGGCCCGACCGCAAGGCGAACCGCCGCGCGGGCAGCCGCGAACCGTCAGTCTGACGACTCGCCCTCCGCGATGAACCTCAGGGCCAGGACGTATCCGGTGATACCCAGACCAATGATGCTGCCGGTGGCCACGGCGCTGAGGTAGGAATGGTGGCGGAACTCCTCACGGGCGTGCACGTTGCTGATGTGCACCTCGATCAACGGTGCCCGCAGCTCCGCACAGGCGTCCCGCAGCGCGATGGAGGTGTGGGTCCACGCGCCGGCGTTCAGCACCACAGCGTCACCCGCATCGGCCGCGTCGTGGATCCAACCCAGCATCTCGCCCTCGTCGTCGGTCTGGCGCACCCGTACGTCCAACCCCAGCTCGGAGCCCGTGCGCTCGCACAGCGCAGCGAGCTCGGCGTGCGTGGTGGAGCCATACACCTCCGGCTGACGCTTTCCGAGCCGGCCGAGGTTGGGTCCCCCGATTATCTGCACCTTCACAGCAACACACCTCCGCTCGCCGGGCGCTCCTCGCGAGCCACCGCGGAGTACGCGGCAGCGAGCAGGGACGGGTCGGGCCCTTCCAGGCGGCCGGGTTTCGCCAGACCGTCGAGCACGACGAAACGCAGCACACCGGATCGGCTCTTCTTGTCGATGCGCATGCCCTCCAACAGCTCATTCAGCGCGTCGGGGTCATAGCTGACCGGCAGCCCCACCGAGGCCAGCACGGATGCGTGCCGGTCGGCCGTCGCATCGTCGAGCCGGCCGGCGAGACGCGCCAGCTCAGCGGCGAACACCAGGCCGACCGACACCGCCGCACCGTGGCGCCAGCGGTAGCGCTCACGGCGCTCGATCGCATGGGCCAGAGTGTGGCCGTAGTTGAGCACCTCACGGAGGTCCGACTCACGCAGGTCCGCCGACACCACGTCGGCCTTGACCTGGATCTTGCGCCGGACAAGCTCCCCGAGGACATCACCGGTGGGGTCGAGCGCGCCTTCCGGATCGGCCTCGATGAGCTCGAGGATGACCGGGTCCGCGATGAACCCGCCCTTGATGATCTCCGCCATCCCCGAGATGATCTCGTTGCGCGGCAAAGACTCCAAAGTCACGAGGTCCACGATCACGGCGGCGGGCTCGTGGAAGGCACCCACGAGGTTCTTGCCTGCCTCAGTGTTGATTCCGGTCTTCCCGCCTACTGCCGCGTCGACCATCGCCAACAGTGTGGTCGGCACATGGATCACGCGCACCCCCCGCATCCAGGTGGCCGCGACGAAGCCGGCCAGGTCGGTGGCGGCACCACCACCGAGCGAGATCACCGCATCACGGCGGGTGAGTCCTATGCGACCCAGCACGTCCCAGCAGAACCCGGCGACAGCAAGGTCCTTGCCGTCCTCAGCATCGGGAATCTCCACGCGGTGGGCGTCGACACCAACCTCGGCGAGAGCTTCGCGGACCGCTTCCGCTGTGGCGATCAGCGAGGGTTGGTGGATGATCGCCGCAGTGGTCGTGCCTCGAAGCTCCTCGGTGAGCTCGCCGAGGAGGCCCCGACCGACAATGACGTCGTAGGGGCGCTCGGCACTGACCCTGATGCGCACGGGTGCGGTCACTGCTGTGATCTCCTCTGTTCGACTCCCCTGGGCTCGACTCCCCTGGGCTCGGCGTGGCCGAGCTCAGACAACACCTCGTCCACCACCGCGCCGACGGGGCGGCCGTCGGTGGACACCTCCACGGTGGCCACCTCCCGGTACAGCGGCAACCGGGCGTCGAGCAAGGCCTTGAACGTCGAGCGGGGGTTGATGCCCGCGAGCAGCGGACGTGCACTCGACATCCCGGAGCGGCGGACCCCTTCGGCCATACCCACGTTGAGGAACACCACCGTGTGCCCAGCCAGCCGCGCCCGGGTCGCCGCAGAGAGCACCGCGCCACCGCCGAGGGCGACCACCCCGTGCTGCTGAGTCAACGCCGCCGCGACCGCATGTTCCTCCAGGTCCCGGAAAGCGGCCTCGCCGTCACTGGTGAAGATCTCTGAGATCGTCCGACCCGCCACAGCCTCGACCGCTTCGTCGGTGTCGTGCATTGCCACCTTCATCCGCTCGGCGAGCTCTCGGGCGACCGTGGACTTTCCGGCCCCCGGCGGACCCACCAGCACCGCCACCGGACTCACTGCGGCCGGACTCACCGCCACCGGACTCACTGCGGCCGTTCCTGACGACGGGCGAGCTCGTTCAGGTAGCGAGCGACGTTGCTGGAGGTCTCCGGAACGGAGTCTCCCCCGAACTTCTCCAGGGTTGCCTGGGCCAGCACCAGCGCAACCATGGCCTCGGCGACGACCCCGGCGGCCGGCACCGCACAGACGTCGGAGCGTTGGTTGATAGCCACCGCTTCCTCGCCGGTTGCCATGTCCACCGTGGCCAGCGCCCGCGGAACGGTGGAGATCGGCTTCATGGCCGCCCGCACCCGGAGAGGTTCACCGTTCGTCATGCCGCCTTCGATGCCGCCGGCGCGGTTGGTGGACCGCAGCACGCCGTCGGGGCCCGGACGCATCTCGTCGTGTGCTGCGCTGCCCCGGCGGCGTGCGGTGGCGAACCCGTCGCCGATCTCGACACCCTTGATGGCCTGGATGCCCATCAGCGCCTCGGCCAACCGGGCGTCCAGCTTCCGGTCGCCGGCAACAAAAGAACCCAGGCCGACGGGCAGTCCGTGGACCACAACCTCAACGATGCCACCCAAGGTGTCGCCTTCGGTCTTGGCCAGGTCGACCTCCGCGACCATCGCCTGGGAGGCGACCGAGTCGAACACCCGCACGGGGCTCGCATCGATGAGCGCAAGGTCGTCGGGGCCGGGGAGCGCACCTTCGGGAGCGTTCACCGAGCCCAGGGCTGTCACGTGGGAGAGAACGCGCACCCCGAGGGTCTGCGCGAGCAGGGCCTTCGCCACGGCGCCGAGCGCCACCCTGGCGGCGGTCTCCCGCGCACTGGCCCTTTCCAGCACCGGGCGAGCGTCGTCAAAGCCGTACTTGAGCATCCCCGCATAGTCGGCGTGACCGGGGCGCGGTCGGGTCAACGGTGCGTTGCGCGCCTGGGCCGCGAGCAGCTCGGCGTCCACGGGATCTGCCGACATCACCGTTTCCCACTTGGGCCACTCGGTGTTGTTCACCCGAATCGCGACCGGGCCCCCCATGGTGCGACCGTGGCGCACGCCGCCGAGCACGTCCACCCCGTCGGCCTCGAACTTCATCCGTGCGCCCCGGCCGTAGCCGAGTCGGCGCCGGGCGAGCTCGCCAGCAATATCTTCGGTGGTGATCTCTACCCCGGCAACCATCCCCTCGAGGACGGCGACAAGGGCGGGTCCGTGGGACTCTCCGGCAGTGATCCAGCGCAGCACGAGGACGATCTTCCCACGCGCGCCCTCACTTCAGTGCGGCTGCCATCGCTTCTCGTGGCGCCGGCAGTCCGGTGAACAGCTCCACCTGCCCGTACGCCTGGTGCAACAGCATGTCGAGGCCGCTGGCCAGCCGACCGCCCGCCGCGAGCACAGCGGTACCCAGCGGAGTAGGCCACGGGTCGTAGATCACGTCAAGAACGCGGGGCACCGACGCCAGCACATCGGCGAGTGGCGCCGCCGCTCGTGCCGGGACGGTGTTCACCGCGACGCCGGCATCGCGGCACGCCCTGGCTACCTCCGCCCGCTCGAAGGTCAGCACCCTGGTCCGCAGGCCGGCGCGTTCGGCACAGCGCACGGTTCCCCCTGCCCGGGCCTCGTCGCGCACGACCAGATCGACCGCCTGAACCCCGGCCGAGGCAAGCGCGACGACAACGGCCCGGGCGGTTCCGCCCGCACCCAGCACCACGGCGCGCTCCGTCTGCAGGGAGGCACCACCCTCCACACCAAGGGCGCCGAGCACGCCGTCGACGTCAGTGCAGTCGGCCAGCCACCCGTGCGCACTGTGCACCAGCGTGTTCGCAGCGCCTACTGCCTCCGCCCGTGCCGTACGGGTGTCCGCAACCTCGAGCGCAGCGACTTTCGCGGGCATGGTGACCGACAGACCGACCCATTCCTGGCCGAGCGAGCTCACGAGCGCCGGCACACCGTCGGCATCGCACTCCAGTCGCTCGTAGCTCCAGTCGGACAGCCCCAGTGCGGCGTAGGCAGCCAGGTGCAACTGAGGTGATCGGGAATGCTCGATCGGTGTACCGATGACGGCAGCTTTGCGCGCCCTCACGGCGGACCGTGGCCCGCGATGACCGCAAGGTGCTGCTCGTAGGTATCGGAAAAACAGGTGGCCTCCGCGGTGCCGCAGGTGACGAAATAGCGCCAGTTGCCGACCGCTGGATGCTCCGCCCCTTCGATGGCCTCGTCGCTGGGCGAGGCAATCGGTGTGAGCGGCAGCCCCGGGCTGGCATAGGTGTTCCACGGTGTCACTGCGGCACGATCCTGCGGCGTGGTCGCCATGGCCTGAACATCCAGCGGGTAGTTCACCGTGGAGTCGAACTCAAGCTTCTGCTGGACGGCGAGGCGATTCAGGATCACCCTGGTCACCTTGGCGTACTCCCCCGGCTTGACCTCACGCTCGTTCAGCGAGGCCACGATCAGCAGCTGGTACGGCGGCAGGCCCCCGACCTTGGCCTGGGGCAGCCCGGCCAGGTTGAAGGCGGTGGCGGAGCGAGTGATGAGCCGCTTCAGGATCGTGGTCGCCGGTGACCCGGGTTCGATGTCGTAGCTACCGGGCCGGATCAGCCCTTCCAGGCGCCTCTCCTTCGCAGCGACCGCCGCGACAACCCCTGCTGTGGCCCAGTCCGGCACGCCGAGCTCAGCAGGATCCGCGGCCGTGGCGGTGGTGCGCAGGTCCTGCACCGAGGTGCAGTGGCGTTCGCCGTCCAGCTCGACACACGACGCCTTGGAGATCAGCGACAGGATGCCCGGAGTGACGATGCCGCCCGCGCCCTTCACGTCGTCGAGCTGGCGCCCGCCTGGGATCACCATGCTTCCGACGCGGGAGGCGGGGTCGACGAGACGTGACACGGCATCCGATGCAGGCAACTCCGTGCGAAGCCGGTAGTAGCCAGGCTGGACCGACGCCATGCGGGTGTCCTTGCTGGCTGCCCTGGTGAAGGCGGAGACGCTCCCCACGACTCTGTCGTCCACGAGCGTCCTGCCGATCCCACCGGTCGTGTCGCCGTCGGCAACCTGCACCACAACATCGGCGCGGCCACCCCCGGCGAAGTCCTTCGCGTCCGAACCGGTGAACTGTTCGAGGAGCGCCCGGCCACCCGCGAACACCCCGCCGCCGATGGCGAGCAGCACGACCAGGGCGAGCACTACGCCAAGCTGCCGCCGCCGGCCGTCGACGGTGTGCGATCGGCGGGAGGGCAAGCGACGGGAAGGCGAGCGATGGCGTGCCCGCGCAGGTGGTGGATCAAGAACGGAGTCCCCGGTGGCGGTACCTGGCGGGGGGGCCACGAAGCGCGGTGTTGCCCGGGTGTGCCCCCGCGCGCCTCTCGTCCGGTCTTCGACCTCGTGCTCGTGCTCGTGCTCGTCGGTGTGGAGGGTCCTGTCTTCGTCGGGGGCGTCGTCGAAGAAGGAACTGCTGGGGAGCCGGCCCCGCCTGTCCCCGTCGAAGCTGTTCTTCACCGACTGTCCTCCACACTCGCCCCATCGGCTCCATCAAGGTCGACCCCAGAGACCTCGACCTCAGGACCATTTACCCTCGCGTCGAGCCAGCCCTGCAAGATCGCGACCGCGGCGAGCTGATCCACCAAGGAACGCTGCCGCTTGCCACGTACCCCCTGCTCGGCGAGCACCCGACTTGCCGTCACCGTAGTCAGCCGTTCGTCGCTCAGCCGCACCGGCACCGGCGCGACCATCCGACGAAGTCGATCAGCGTACTCAGTAGCCAGCGCCGCAGCACGCCCGTGCTCGCCGCGCAGGGTCTGCGGCAGACCGACGACGACTTCCACGGCCTCGTACTCGGCGACGATCTCGCCGATGCGACGCAGGTCGGGCGCGTTCGGTCCATTGCTACCCGGTGTCCGAGCCACCGTCTCCACGGGAGTGGCCAGGATGCCATCGGGATCGCTCGAGGCGATCCCTACCCGCACACTTCCGACGTCGACGCCGATACGTCGTCCGCGGCCCGGATCGTCGCCGCCAGGGCGATCCGGGCCGGCGGCAGAGCTCACAGCTGCTCGAGGTGGCCGCGGAGAGCAGCGAGCGCTGCGGGAACTCCGGCGGGGTCGGTACCGCCGCCCTGGGCCATGTCCGGCTTGCCGCCCCCGCGTCCGCCGATCGCGGCAGCGAAGCTCGGCACCAGCGCACCGGCGGCGAGGCCACGGTCACGCGCGGCCGAGGTTGTCGCCACGATGAAGGAAACCTTGCCCTCCGTGTTACTGAACAGGGCCACCACGCCCTGTTGCTGGCCAAGCTTTCCGCGCACATCGGTGGCCAGTGCGCGCAGGTCGGCACCCGTGACGCCGTCTGGGGCCGCAGCGGCGACCAACAGTACGTCACCGACGCGCTCGGCGGACTCCGCGAGGGTGCCCGCCGAGGAGAGCACCGCAGCAGCCCTCGTCTGCTCCAGCTCACGCTCGGCGACCCGCAGCCGTTCCAGAAGGTCAGCGACACGGGCCGGTACGTCCGCGTCGGGCACCTTCAGCGTGGCCGCCAGGCCCTGCATCAGTGCACGTTCCTTGGCGAAGTAGCGGTAGGCGTCCAAGCCGACGTAGGCCTCGATGCGCCGGACACCAGAACCGACGGACGACTCACCGAGCAGCGTCACCGGACCTACCTGCGAGGAGTGCATCACGTGCGTTCCACCGCAGAGCTCGCGCGACCACGGCCCGCCGATCTCGACCACGCGGACTTTGGTGTCGTAGGTCTCGCCGAACAGGGCCAGAGCACCCATCTCCCTGGCGCCGGCCATGTCGGTGTGCACCACACGCACCGGGAGGTCGTCGCGCACCGCACGGTTGGTTACCTCCTCGACCTCGCTGCGGGTCGCCGTGGACAGACCCCCTTGCCACGCGAAGTCCAGCCGCAGGTAACCCGGCTTGTTGTACGAGCCGTTCTGCAACGCGGTGGGACCCAGTACTTGCCGCAGCGCGGCGTGCACGAGGTGGGTGCCGGAGTGTCCTTGGCGCGCACCGGCCCGCCACACCGGGTCAACCTGCGCGAGGACCTGTGCACCTTCGACCAGCTCGCCTGACGTCACGTGCACCCGGTGCACCCAGAGTCGCTTGGCCACCTTCTGCACATCGAGGACTTCCAGCTGCACCCCTTCGCCGGTGATGACGCCGGCATCGCTCTCCTGCCCACCCGACTCGGCGTAGAGGGGACTGCGGTCGAGCACTACCTCCACGACCTCGCCCTCGCCCGCAGTCCGGGACCGGCCGCGCTCAGCGACGATCCCGATGACCTTGGCCTCGGTGTTGAGCTCGGCGTAGCCGGTGAACTCCGTGGGACCGGCGTCGAGCAGCTCCCGGTAGACGGAAAGGTCACTGTGGGCATGCTTGCGGCTCTGCGCGTCGGACTTCGCGCGCTGACGCTGCTGAGCCATGAGCGCCCGAAAGCCGGACTCGTCCACCGTGAGGCCGGCCTCTGCGGCCATCTCCAGAGTGAGGTCGATGGGGAAGCCGTAGGTGTCGTGCAACGCGAAGGCCTTGTCCCCGCCGATTATCGAACTGCCTGCGGCCCAGGTCTGTTTGGCCGTGGAGTCGAACAGCTTGGAACCTGAGGTCAGCGTCTGCAGGAACGCCGTCTCTTCGGTAACGGCGATGCGCTCGATGCGCTCGGCGTCGGTGACGAGTTCGGGGTAGGACGGGCCCATCGTCTCGCGGACGACAGCGACGAACTGCGCCATGCTGGGACTTGGCACCCCGAGCAGACGGGCGGAGCGCACGATGCGGCGCAGCAGCCGGCGAAGGACGTATCCGCGGCCGTCGTTGCCGGGGGTGACTCCGTCGGCGATGAGCAGCACCCCGGTTCGCGCATGGTCGGCGATCACGCGGAACCGCACGTCGTCGTCATGGTTGCCTGCGCCGTAGCGCAGCCCGGAAAGTTCCTCGGCCTTGGTGATGACCGGTCGGACCAGGTCCGTCTCGTAAACGTTGTCCACGCCCTGCAGCAGGCATGCCACCCGCTCGATGCCGAGGCCGGTGTCGATGTTCTGCCGTGGCAGCGGTCCCAGGATCTCGAAGTCGTCCTTGCTCGTGCCCGCCCCACGTTCGTTCTGCATGAACACGAGGTTCCAGATCTCGATGTAGCGGTCTTCGTCGGCGACCGGGCCGCCCTCGACGCCGTGCTCGGGGCCGCGGTCGTAGTAGATCTCCGAGCACGGCCCGCACGGCCCGGGGATGCCCATCGACCAGTAGTTGTCGGCCATGCCGCGCCGCTGGATGCGCTCGGTAGGCAGTCCGGCGACTTCCTCCCACAACGCGATCGCATCGTCGTCGTCGAGGTAGACCGTGACCCAGACCCGCTCCGGGTCGAGCCCGTAACCGCCGTCCGCGACCGGGGAGGTGATCAGCGTCCACGCGTGGGTGATGGCCTCACGCTTGAAGTAGTCGCCGAAGGAGAAGTTGCCAGCCATCTGGAAGAAGGTGTTGTGCCGCGTCGTGACGCCGACATTCTCGATGTCCTGGGTCCGTACGCATTTCTGCACGCTCACCGCGCGCGGCCACGGGGCGGGGGCTTGACCGAGGAAGTAGGGGACGAACTGCACCATGCCTGCGTTGACGAACAACAGGTTGGGATCGTCAAGGATCAGCGAAGCACCGGGCACCGGGGTGTGCCCGGCACGAACGAAGTGGTCAATGAATCGCTGACGGATCTCATCGGTCTGCACGGTGGTCCTCTATACGTTGGAAACGGCCTACTGGCCCGGATGGGGAGACGAACAAGGTCAGCCAGCCGTCTCGTTCCCGTCGCTGCCGTCCTGCTCCTGTGCTGCGTGGTGCCTTCCGGCGCCGTCCGAATCTGCGGACGCGGTCCACAGAGGACGTTCACGAGGCACCGGCGAAGGCCGTAGCGTGTGCGCACGCGGAACTTCCGGAGTGTCTTGCGCCGGCATCGTCTCGGCCACCAACGGCTCAGGCCGGAGGAAGACCGGTGCGGGCGCACTCTCCTCCTCGGGCCGATCCTGGAGCTTCTTCGCAATCACGACACCCACAACGGCCACCACGACCAGCAACAACAGACGCTTGGCCACACGCTTCGTCATCGTGGTACCTCCATTACGTAGCCCAACACATTCTCTCGTTCCACGACCGTCCCCATTTCGCTGCACCGGCTGCCGGACAACCCGGCGGTCAGGTTACCGGTCCTGTGCCGCGCCCGCGCGCCATCCGCCGCGTACGTGGGCCGCCGAAACGCCCTACCGAACAGCGCGAGTCACATTCGATGTGATTTGGTTAGCCTGACCTACGTCCAGTCCGCGAGGCCGCCTACGAGCCACCACGCACGATGGAGCGCAGCTTCGCCAAGCGTTCCCGCACGCTGCGTTCGTTGCCATGGGCCGTGGGCTGGTAGTAGTCGGTGCCCACCAGCTCATCGGGCGGGTACTGCTGCGACAGCACTCCGTCGGGGTGGTCGTGTGGGTACTGGTATCCCTCGCCGTTGCCGAGCTTCGCGGCACCCGCGTAGTGCCCGTCACGCAGATGTGCCGGCACCGTCCCGGACTTGCCTGCGGACACGTCGGCCATCGCAGCGGACAGACCGGCGATCACCGCCCCAGACTTGGGCGCGGTCGCCAGGTGGATGGTGGCCTGGGCCAGTGCGAGACGTGCCTCGGGCATGCCGATGAGCTGGACGGCCTGGGCCGCAGCGGTGGCGGTGAGCAGCGCGGTCGGATCAGCCATGCCGATGTCCTCGCTGGCGTGCACCACCAGCCGCCGCGCGATGAATCGCGGGTCCTCCCCCGCGGTGATCATTCGGGCCAGGTAGTGCAGCGCCGCGTCGACGTCGGAACCTCGGATCGACTTGATGAACGCACTCGTCACGTCGTAGTGCTGGTCGCCGGCGCGGTCGTAGCGCACCGCCGCCTCGTCGACAGCAGCCTCAACTGTCGCCAGGTCCACCACACCACCTATGGGCACGGCCCCGGCCGCGGCTTCCAACGCGGTGAGCGCACGGCGGGCGTCGCCGGCGGCGAGACGCACCAGGTGGTCCTCCGCCTCGGCCGTCAGCGTCACCGAACCGTCGAACCCGCGCGGGTCTGCCACTGCGCGCCGCACCAGGGCACGCACGTCCTCGGGCGACAGCGGGCGCAGCTGCAGCACCAGCGAACGGGAGAGCAGCGGCGACACCACAGCGAAGGACGGGTTCTCCGTCGTCGCCCCCACGAGCAGCACGGTGCGGTCCTCCACCGCACCCAGCAATGCGTCCTGCTGGGTCTTGGAGAAGCGGTGTACCTCGTCGATGAACAACACGGTCTGCTCGCCGGCCATCAGCCTCCGGCGCGCGAGGTCGATGACCGCACGCACCTCCTTCACCCCGGCCGACAGCGCGGAGAGCGCCTCGAACCGCCGCCCCGTGGCCTGGGAGACCAAGGTCGCGAGCGTGGTCTTGCCGGTGCCTGGTGGGCCGTAGAGCAGCACCGACGCCGGGGCGGCGCCCTCGATGAGCCTGCGCAGCGGCGCACCGGGACCGAGTAGATGGTCCTGACCGAGCACCTCGGTCAGGACCGCAGGGCGCATCCGGACCGCCAGCGGGGCGATCGGGCTCACCACCGGTGTGACGCGTTCTGCTGCAGCGTCCTCGCCGAACAGTCCGAACTGGGAGCTGGGCACCACCCTCAGCCGAGCTCGTGCAGGGAGTGGGCGACCACCCGCGCGTGGCTCGCGACGGCTTCATCACCCGCACGCTCGGCCGCCCTGGCCAGCTGCAGCCAACGGACCTGCAGTGCGCCGCTCCGGGTATAGGTGAGCGGGTGGTGGCCGCCCGGGTCCGGGCGTGTCGGAGCGCCGGGCATGAACCAGTACGTGCTCAGCCACACCCACAGCAGCTGGGCGTCGAGCATCCGCGGCCAGAGCACGTGATCGTCGGCAAGCTCGGGCCAGACCCCCACCACCTCAGCGCGCCACGCCTGCACCAGCTCCTCGGACTGCGCGTCCGTGACCTCATGAATGCACCAACAAGCAGGAAAGGGCACCAGGGCATAGGCCGCGTCCAGTGTGACGTCACGGAAGCCCCCCCATTCGAAGTCGAGGAACCGCACCCCATCATCGGTAATCATGGCGTTGTCCGGGCAGAGGTCCGAAGGGCTGAACGCGCGTAGTGCCTCGGGGCCCAGCAAACGCTCTGTCCGCGCGGCCCGGTCCAGTACCGCAGCCGGCGTGGGTACCCCGAGATGGGTGGCCAACAGCTGTGGCAGATGCTTGATCGCGGCTCGGGCCGAGCTGCCGAGGGGATACGTCCACGCCTGGTGATCGGCCCGGCGCAGCAACGCCTTGAAGTCGTCTTCGCCGTCCGCGGTGGCGGAGTGCATGCGACCCAAGGCCTGTGCCCAGGCCATCAGTCCGTGCTGTGCCGCCAGCTCATCACCCCTGAGCAACACGTCGGCCAGGGTGGGGCCGCTACCCAGATCGGAAAGCACGAGAAGACCGTCATCCACGTCATGCGCGAACAGCTCGGCGCCCGGTCGGTTCTCCGGACGCAAGGCGGTACCGAACTGGTAGGACACTGTCTCGCGGAGGAATGCCTCGCGGGTCGTGTCGGCACCGTTGGCCGCACCCTCCGGGTGCACCAGCACCTTCTTGACAACCATCGTCTTGGGCAGCGAGAACGGATTCTCCTCCGCTCGCACACGAAGCACCATTGTCCGGTCGCTACCGCCCAGATCGACAGGATCCACCAACGTCACGGGGGCACCAGTTCGCCGGGTCAGCAGGCGTTGAGCCGCCTGCACCACCTCGGTCACGGGGTCCGTAGCCACAGCATGCATCGACGACAAAGATACGCGTGCTCGCGACCGTGCAGCGAAGTGAACCATCACCACACTCCTCCGATGGTGGCCGCCCCCGGTCATTGTGAGACCAGAACCTGCGGCGCAGGGAAAGAACTAGTACGAGCGCTCAGCCCTGGGGCGGCACGGCGGAGTTCGTGGCTGCTTTTGGGACAGGCTTGGCGTCGATGCCCGACTCCTTGCGCTGCTGCCGGGTGATCGGCGCCGGCGCGTCCGTCAGTGGGTCGACGCCGCCACCGGACTTGGGGAAGGCGATCACCTCGCGGATGGAGTCGGTGTGGCTGAGTAACGCGCAGACACGGTCCCAGCCGAACGCGATCCCGCCGTGCGGCGGGGCACCGAACGCAAAGGCGTCGAGCAAGAACCCGAACTTGTCCTGGGCCTCCTCTGCGGAGATGCCCATCACCGCGAAGACCCGCTCCTGCACGTCACGGCGGTGGATACGGATGCTGCCGCCACCGATCTCGTGACCGTTGCAGACGATGTCGTAGGCGTAGGCCAGCGCCTCGCCCGGCGCGGTGTCGAAGTCGTCGAGGTGCTCAGGCTTGGGTGAGGTGAACGCATGGTGCACCGCGGTCCACGCCCCGGAGCCGACGGCAACGTCACCGCTGGCCACCGCCTCCGTCGTGGGCTCGAACATCGGTGCGTCCACCACCCACACGAAGGCCCACTGGGCCGGGTCGATGAGCCCACCACGGGCGGCGATCTCCCCGCGGGCCGCACCCAGCAACGCGCGGGCGGACTTCACTGCTCCGGCGGCGAAGAAGATGCAGTCACCGGGCTGGGCGCCGACGTGGGCGGCAAGTCCGGCACGCTCGGTGTCGGTGAGGTTCTTGGCGACGGGTCCGCCGAGGGTGCCGTCCTCGCCGACGAGCACGTAGGCCAACCCCTTGTGACCGCGCTGCTTCGCCCACTCCTGCCAGGCGTCGAGCTGCTTGCGCGGCTGGCTGGCGCCGCCGGACATCACGACGGCACCGACGTAGGGCGCCTGGAACACCCGGAAGGTGGTGTCGGCGAAGAACTCGGTGCACTCGACGAGCTCGATGGCGAAACGCAGGTCCGGCTTGTCGCTGCCGTAGCGGCGCATCGCCTCGGCGTAGGTCATCCGTGGGATCGGACCGGTGATCTGGTGGCCGATCAGGGCCCACAGCGCGGTCAGGATCTCCTCGGCGACCGCGATGACGTCGTCCTGCTCGACGAAACTCATCTCCACGTCGAGCTGGGTGAACTCCGGCTGCCGGTCCGCACGGAAGTCCTCGTCCCGGTAGCACCGGGCAATCTGGTAGTAGCGCTCCACGCCGGCCACCATCAGCAACTGCTTGAACAGCTGCGGGCTCTGCGGCAGGGCGTAGAAACTGCCGGGCTGAAGACGGGCCGGCACCAGGAAGTCACGTGCCCCTTCGGGGGTGGAACGCGTCAGCGTGGGCGTCTCCACCTCGATGAAGTCGTGGCCGACCAGCACCTTGCGGGCGGCGCGGCTGACCTCGCTGCGCAGCCGGATAGCGGCGGCTGGACCCTCGCGGCGCAGGTCGAGGTAGCGATACTTCAGGCGTGCTTCCTCGCCGGGCGCAGAGTCGAGCGGGAAGGGCAGCGGCGCGCTCTCGTTGAGCACCACCAGCTCGGTGGCGGTCACCTCGATGTCTCCCGAGGCGATATCCGGGTTTGCGTTGCCCTCGGGCCGCAGCCCCACGGTGCCGGTGACCTGCACGCAGAACTCCGCGCGCAGCCGGTGCGCCAGCTCGGCCATCTCACCCTCGTGGAAGACCACCTGGGCCACGCCGCTCGCGTCACGCAGGTCGATGAAGATCACTCCGCCGTGATCACGCCGTCTGGCAACCCAGCCGGTGAGCGTGACGGTCTGCTCGGCGTGTCCAGCTCGAAGCGAGCCGGCGGGGTTGGTGCGCAGCACAGTGTTCCTTCCGGAAAGAACGTGAAATGGCAATGATCGGTTGAGTGTCGATCCTATGGGGCGCTCGCTACTGCTTCGGCGCCGCGATGTCGCGCTTGAGGATTTTCCCGGTGGCACCCTTGGGCAGCTCGTCGACGATCAGGATCTTGCGCGGGTACTTGTAGTTGGCCACCAGCGGCTTGACGTGCGCGATCAGCTCCTCGGGTGTGGCTGTGCTGCCCGGCTTGAGCGAGACCACGGCGGCGATCTCCTCACCAAGAGTGTCGTGTGGCATGCCGATCACGGCCGCCTCGGCCACGGCCGGGTGCTCGTAGAGGACCTCTTCGATCTCACGCGGGTAGACGTTGTAGCCACCGCGGATGATCAGGTCCTTCTTCCGGTCGACGATGAAGTAGTAGCCCTCCTCGTCCCTGCGGGCCATGTCCCCGCTGCGGAACCACCCATCGACGATGGCCGCCTCCGTGGCCTCGGGGTTCTTCCAGTAGCCCTTCATCACGTTGGTGCCTCGGATGGCGATCTCGCCGACCTCGCCCTCGGCGACCTCCTTGCCGTCCTCGTCGATCAGCCGCATCTCCACGCCCGCAACCGGCAATCCGATCGACCCCGCCTTGCGCTCGCGGTGGGGGAGGTTGAACGAGGCCACGGGGCTCGTCTCGGAGAGCCCATAGCCCTCGAGCACGGCACAGTGGAACTTCTCCTCGAACCCCCGCATCACCTCGACCGGCATCGCGGAGCCACCGGAGATGCACACGCGCAGGGCCGAGAGGTCGTAGGAGCCCCCCTCGGGATGGTGCAGCATTGCGGCATACATGGTGGGAACGCCCGCGAACACCGTTACCTTGTCCCGCTGGAGGATCTCCAGCGCCTTGGTGGCATCGAAACGCGGCAACAGGGTCAGCGTCGCGCCCGCCTTGATCGACGTGTTGAGCGCGCAGGTCTGTCCGAACGCATGGAACAAGGGCAGCGCGCCGAGAATGACGTCCGCAGGCCCGAGCTCAAGCAGATCGCCAGCGCAGAGGTCGCAGTTCGAACCGAGGTTGGCGTGGGTCAGCTCGGCACCCTTGGGCTTGCCGGTCGTGCCGGAGGTGTAGAGGATGACGGCGATGTCCTCGTCGGCACGGTCGACGATCTCCTGCGACGGTTCCGCCTCGCCGAGCAGCCCGGTGAAGCCCTCGGCGGTGACGATGACGCACTCGGCGTCGGCCTCTGCGGCTCCGTTCTCACCGGCCTCGGCGAAGTCCTGCCACGCGAAGAGCAGCTTGGCACCCGAGTCGTTGAGGTGGTGCGCGATCTCCCTCGCCTTGAGCAGTGGGTTCAGGGGAACGACGACACCTCCGGCGCGGAGCACGCCGTAGTAGCAGATGGCGAAGTGCGGAATGTTGGGCAGCGAGATTCCCACGGCGTCACCGGGGTTGAGCCCCTTGGCCTTGAGCAGGCCGGCCATGTGTGCGGTCGCGAGGTCCAGCGTCGCGAAATCCAACACGAGGTCGTCGAGCCGCAGGGCGCTGCCCTTCGGGTCGCGTTGCACGGTGCTCGCCAGGTTCTCCGCAAGATTGGTCATGAGGGAACCGTAGCAACGCCCGGTCCACCGCCTATGTCATCATCTGTAGACATCACATGATGACAAAGGAGACCGAATGACCGGCATCGCCGTGGCCTTCCCGGCGACCACAGTCGGCGAACAGCGCCCAGGGCACCACCGCGTGCTCGTGTCTGTGCTGGTGTTTCTCGGCATGGTCGTCGCCGTGGTGAGCAGCCTCGGCGCCCCACTCGTGCCGACGATCGCGATCGACTACGGCGTCTCGCTGAGCAACGCACAGTGGTCGCTGACGATCACGCTGCTCGCGGGCGCGATCTTCACCCCGGTTCTTGGACGTCTCGGCGACGGTCCACGCCGTCGGACCGTGATTCTCGGTGCGATGGGGCTTCTCGTGGCGGGAAGCGTGCTGGCCGCACTACCGGCCGGCTTCGCATTCTTGCTCGTGGGGCGTGCGCTGCAGGGTGTGGGACTGGGTCTCACACCGCTGGCGATGGCGGTGGCACGGGATCACCTTCCCGCGGATAAGGCGCGGTCCGCGGTGGCGACGCTGTCCATCACCACGGTCGCCGGGGTCGGCCTCGGCTATCCACTGACCGCACTCATCGCCCAGCACCTGGGCCTGCACGCGGCGTTCTGGGCTGCGGCAGGAGCAGGCACCGTGGTGCTCGCCTGCGCGGCACTCGTCATCCCGACCAGCTCACACCGCGCACACCGGAAGCTGGACGCCTCGGGCGCTGCGCTGCTCGGCGTGGGACTGGCGGCGTTGCTGGTCGCCGTGAGCGAAGGCGCACAATGGGGTTGGAGTTCAACCCAGCTGCTGGCGGCGGTGGGTATCGCAGTGCTGTCTCTCTCCGCCTGGGTGTGGCGCGAGCTGCACATTCCCTACCCCTTGGTGGATCTCCGGCTGCTTCGCAACCGCTCGGTCCTCACCGCCGACGTCACCGGCCTGGTCGCCGGCGTCGGCATGTACTTCCTGATGTCAATGGTCATCCTGTTCGTGCAGACGCCCACCAGCACCGGCTACGGCCTCGGCGCATCTGTCGTCGTCGGGGCGCTCGTCCTGGTCCCGTTCTCGGCCGCCAGCGTGGCCGCGAACAAGTTGTCACCGATCATCAGCAGGCGACTCGGGCCGAACCTGGTCATCCCGGCCGGCGCGATGGCCTTCCTTGTCGCCATGCTGATGTTCTTGTTCGCCCGGCACAACCTGTGGCAGATCCTGATCGTGATGACGCTCGGCGGACTGGGCGTGGGCTGCACGTTCGCGGCGATGCCCGCGTTCATCGTTCGTGCGGTTCCCTCGCACGAAACCGGAAGTGCGCTCGGCGTCAACCAGGTGCTCAAGGTCGTCGGCGGCTCGCTCGGCAGCGCACTGACCGCGGGCATCCTCACCGCCCACACCCCGCCGAACACGCACTTCGCCACCAACAGCGGGTACACCGTCGCCGCCGTGATCGGTATCGGAATCTGGCTGTTGGCCGCAGTGCTCGGCTTGGTCCTTCCTGAGCGAGACAAGGGAAACGACGCACCGGAGCCGGCGGAGAGTCACCTCTCGGTCCAGGAGAGCGTCGATGCCAGTGCTGCGGCCGTGGCTCTGTACGAACCCGATGACGAGGACGAACGGTGACAAGGGTGCACACGCGGCGTCGCGACTCGGCACGCAGCAAACGTGAGCTGCTGGACGCCGCAGCAGCCTTGTTCACCGAACAGGGTTTCGACCGCACCACGGTGCGCGAGATCGGGGAACGGGCGGGGATCGACCCGGCGCTCATCGCCCGCTACTTCGGTGGCAAGGTCGGCTTGTACGTCGAGACGCTGCGCAGTTCCGCTGAAGCCGGTGTGCCGGACATCCTCCAACCGGGTCGGCTCGGCGAGGTGCTGGACAAGGTCCGAGGTGCGGGGACGAGTCCTATCATGCAGGCGGCGGTGCGGTCCCACGATGACCCTGCAGTGCAGAATGCCGCCCGCGCCACCATCGCGACCCGACTCACTGATCCACTCGCTGCACGGATGGAACAGGCGGGACTCCCCCATGCCCGGCTTCGTGCCGAGCTCGCCGTTGCGGCCCTGGCCGGTGTGGCGCTGGGCAGAACCTCGGGCGTGTTCGCGGACTTGAGCGCCGCATCGGATGCCGATGTGGTGGAACTCACGACGAAGGTGCTGGGCGCCCTGCTCGACCACTGAGAACATGGTCACGGCGGCGAAGGTGGTCGGGCGGCGGTCAGCTCCTCAGAGAGGGCCCAGAGCCGGGCGGTGTCAGCGACGCGAAGTCCAGGGTGGTGATCTGCGGCCGGCTCACCTTGCCGGTGGCATTGCGCGGCAGGCTTTCCGTCGACAGCACCCACCGGGTGGGCACCTTGTACCTGGCAATGCGTTCGGCCATGAACGCGGTCAGCTCCTGCACAGTCACCGTGATTTCGGCCGACACGGCATCCTTTGCAGTGACGACGACTGCGGCGACCTCTTGGCCGAGGTCCTGGTTCGGAAGACCGACGACGATGCACTCCCGCACGGCGGGATGATCGATCAGCACGTTCTCGACCTCCGCCGGGTAGACGTTCTCCCCCGCCCGGATGATGAGGTCAGAGCGGCGACTGCTCATCCGCAGGTGACCGTCAATGATCGTGCCGAGGTCACCGGTCCGCAGCCAGCGGTTTTCGTCGATGGCCCCTGCGGTGGCTTCGGGGTCGTTCCAGTAGCCCAGCATCACCAGCGGACCGCGCAGGCAGATCTCACCCTCGACGCCTTCCGGCACGGGGTTTCCCAGCTCATCGCGGATTTCCACATGCATGGTGACCACCGGGGTCCCCACGGAGTCGGCGTACTTCGCCAGGTCCGCTGCGGTGGCCAGCGTGGCAGCCGTAGTCGACTCGGTGAGCCCGTAGGTCGTGCCCAGCGACTTGCCCGCGACCGGAAGGACGGCGCGAAGGCCCACCTTGAGGGCTTCCGAGGACGGCGCGGACCCCAAGGAGATGTTCTTCAACGAGGACAGGTCGTACGCCGAGAGGTCGCCGTGTTCGATCAGACGGTTGGCCATGGTCGGAACGGCCCCCCACTGGGTGATGCGTTCCCGCTCGATGAGCCGCAGCACTCGGTCGATGTCGAAGCGACCCGTGGAGATGACCGCGGTGTCACCCAAGGCCAAGCGCGGCACGGCCAGGTTGTGCAGAGACATTATGTGGAACAGGGGGGCCGTCAGCAGAAACCGGCGCGTCGACTGCCGAGCACCCAAGGCCGCCGCCACCGCATCGTTGACCCTGAAGTAGTCGACTGCGGCAACGATGTTTCGGTGGGAATGCGTAGCCCCCTTGGCCCGCCCGGTCGTTCCGCTGGTGTAGAGGATGACCGCCGGGTCGTCCTCCACGACAGTGCATTCGGGCAGGCTGGCGTCGGGGTGGGACAGGCTCAGTCGAGGAATGTCCTGCTCCGTCGACAGCACCGGCACGTCGACCTCACCGAGCAGCTCACGTCGTGGTGCGTCGGCGACCACCATCGACGGCGTGCTGTGCGCCATGCCGTACGCGATCTCGCGCGCAGACCACAGCGAGTTCATCCCCACCACGATCGCACCGAGAGCAGTGGTTGCCCAGAACGCGATGACCCACTCGGCGTTGTTTGCCGAGAGGATCGCTACCCGATCACCCTTCTTGATCCCGTGGTCCGCACGCATCGCGCGGCTCAACGAGGCGACGCGCGCCAGGTGCTCGTTGAAGCTCAGCCGCAGCTCGTCGCAGACGAGGTACTCCCGGTCCCCGTAGCCGGCGGACTCCACCAGCAGCGCATGCAGAGAACCGTGCCGGTTCTTGAACACCTGCATGCTGTGGCCCAGGACGTCCTCCTCGACAACCTCGAACCGCTCACCCGGTCCGGTCACCTGGGCCAGCGCCTCGGCGCGGGGGTCCTGTACTGCGCCCTGGACGGTCATCATGGGTCCTTTCGCTCTCGACGGATTGTCAGGGGGCCGAGAGCGTCAGTGCGTTTTCCGTGAGACCAGGCTGTGCGTTGCGCTTGCGGAACCACTCCATACCGAAGGCGGCGGTGAGCTGCTCGGGCGGCATGGCCAGGAACGGGCCGAAGTCACCGATCTGCGAGGCGTACGTGAGCATCGCCGCACGCTTTGCCGTCATCACCGCGCTGACGTCCACGGCCGTGGTCAGCTCCGAGGCCGGCAGGCCGAAGCTATCGACGTCCGGAAGCGCCGTCTCCTGCGACCACTGCGAGTTCATGGCCAGCATCATGCGCACCTGATCACGGTTCGTGGTCGCCTCGTAAACGTGCGGTACCCCAGCCATCTCAGCGGCGCGCACCCCCACGTGGTGCACCTGGATGTGGTCGGGGTGGCCATAGTTGCCATGCGGGTCATACACGGTGAGCACCTCCGCACCTTCCTCACGCAGCACCGCAGCCAGCGCGCCGGCCGCCTGCTCGATGTTCGCCCTGGCGAAGGCCTCCGGATTGTGATTGCCGGCGGTGCCCGCCATGCCGGAGTCGGCGTAGCCCAGCATCACCAGTCGATGAACGCCGAGGACAGCGACCGACTCCGCGAGCTCGCGCCGGCGCCGCTCCACCAGAGGCTCGCCTGCGGCGAGCAGTCCCTCCGGTACCTCTCCCAGCGCTCCGTCCGTGGCGGTTACCACCACCACACGGTGCCCGGCGTCCGCAGCCAGCCGCATCACTCCACCGGTGGTGAACACTTCGTCATCAGGATGGGCATGGAAACACACCAACACACTCACGAACGCATGTTCGCACAGAACCTCACGACGTGCGCCAAGGCCCCGTCCAAGGGCTGGCCGTGACAGCTCGGCTTCGGTGGTTAGACGCTGAGGAAGCGTTGGCGGGCGTGGGTGCGGAACTCGTCGTCGAGCTCATCCTTGTGGGCCTCGGTCATCAGCGCGTACGCCGGGTCACCCCGACCGACCCACCGAAAGACCGGATCAACGCCCCGCCAACGGTCGGCTTGCAGGTCGCGCTTGAGGACCTTGTTGGAGCCGGTCACGGGCAGGTTCGTCGACACCCGCACGAAGCGCGGTGCGGCCTTCGTACCCAGATCTGCCTGCGTGCCCAGGAACGCGGCGAACTCCTCTGGCTCGAAGTCAGCCAGGTCGGAGACCTCGATCGCGGCCATCACCTGGTCCCCCGACCGTGGGTCCGGGACGGCGTACACACCAGTTGCGATCACCTTGGGGTGGCGCCGCACGATGCGCTCGATCACCAGCGCCGAGGTGTTCTCACTGTCGACCCGAATCCAGTCACCCTTGCGGCCGGCGAAGTAGATGAACCCGGCCTCGTCGATGTATCCGAGGTCTCCGGTCCAGTACCAACCGTGCTTGATCTTGTCCGTGATCGCATCCTCGTTCTTGTAGTACCCCTCGAAACGTGCGGCACCGGCCTTGTCGACCATCTCACCGATGGCTTCATCCGGGTTGAGCACGCGTCCGTGCTCATCGAGCACCGCACGCGCCCGCTCCGCACGGGTGTCCGGGTCGACGATGACGATGTTCTCGTTCGCGGGGCGGCCCAGTGCACCCTCGGGTGCGACCGGGTCCAAGATGACCGAACCCCCGCCTTCACTCGATCCGTACCCCTCGAACAGCTCCGCACCGAAACGCCGCACGAACTCCGCCTTGTCCTCGGGCGAGGCCTCGGTGCCGAAACCGCGCACCAGGGTGTTGTCGAAGTCGTCGGGAGCCACCGGGGTCGCCATCAGATAGGCCAACGCCTTGCCCACGTAGGTGAAGAAGGTGGCACCGAAGAATCGCACGTCGGGCAGGAAGCCGGAGGCCGAAAACTTGCGGGTGAGGCAGACAGTCGCCCCGTTGGCCAGCGCCGGAGCCCACAGCGCCATCAGCGCGTTGCCGTGGAACAAGGGCATGCAGCAGTAGTCCACGTCTTCGCGAACGTGGCCGTACTTCTTGCTGATCGAGTACGCCAGTCGCGCCAGCCGCCCCTGGCTGCAGCGCACCGCTTTGGACGTGCCCGTGGTGCCGGAGGTGAACAGCAACAGGAACAGTGTCGAGGGATCCACCGCTGGGTCCACGACCGGCTGCTCGACCGCATGCGTCGACACCCGGCTGGCGTAACGCGGGTCGTCGACCAAGATGAATCGATCCTCGGTCAGTCCCAGGTCGAGGCCCGCAAGCTGGGTCCTGCCCGCGGCATCAGTGATGATCAGCTGGCAGTCGACGTAGCGAAGCTCGGCCTCGAGCTCAGCACCCCGGCGGGTCGGGTTGATTCCGACGATCGTGGCTCCGCTCAGTGCGGCGCCACCCAGCCAGAAGAGATACTCGGGGGTGTTCTCCAACAGCACCCCGATGTGGAACGGACCGCCCTGACGCAGGCTCGAGCCGAAGGCCCCGCGGGCAGCGCTCTCCCGCACCACCTCGTCCCAGCTCCAGTCCCGATCCCGGGTCCGCACACCGAGATGCTCGTCCCCCAGGCGTTCAAGCAACATCTGGGCAATCGTGGAGTGTTCCAACGCCGTATCTCCCGTCAGGACGCGCCCATGCGCGTTCGGCTTCAGCAGTGGTCAGTTCTACTCGACATCCATCTGTACGGACAGATTGTCCGGGAGGTTTCCCTAGATTCCACCGGCACCATGCGCGCGCAGTCCGCCCACCCAGCTCCAGGCACGTTTTCTGTGACCTGCGTGCGGGTTCCGACGACGATGTGGTGAACTAACGAACTGACCTGCGTGTGCACCGACGACGAGGAGATCCGTGGCACCCATCGGTGAAGTTCTGACGGTCGAGCAGGTCGAGGAAAACGTCTTTCGTGGCAGCTCACCGAACACCACCATGCAACGCACCTTTGGCGGTCAGGTCGCCGCGCAGGCCCTGGTTGCCGCGGTGCACACAGTCCGCGAAGGCATGGTGGTGCATTCCCTTCACGGGTACTTCCTCCGCCCCGGCCAACCCCAGGTGCCGACGATCTACCTGGTCGACCGGGTACGCGACGGTCGTTCTTTCGTCACCCGACGGGTCACCGGGATGCAGAACGACAAGGCCATCTTCTCGATGTCCGCGTCCTTCCACGTTCAGGACGAGGGGCCCGAGCACCAGGACGAGATGCCCGAGGTGTCCCCGCCCGACTCGCTGCCTGACGTCGCCGGCTCGTCCGATCCGATTGCTACGTGGTTCCAGAACGAATGGCCCGACTGGGACATCCGGATGGTCCCCAAGGCCGACATGCATTCCCGCCCGGGGGTGGCGGCGCAGCAGCAGGTGTGGTTCCGCTACCGCCACCCACTCCCCGCCGACCCTGTGTTCCACGTGTGCGTGCTGGCCTACATGAGCGACATGACCCTGCTGGGATCGGCACGGGTTCCCCACCCGGATGCACACACACAGGGCGCGTCGCTGGACCACGCGCTGTGGTTCCTGCGGCCCTTTCGCGCAGACGAGTGGCTGCTCTACGACCAGACCTCCCCCTCGGCGGGTTTCGGCCGGGCGTTGACCCAGGGCCGGATCTTCGACGAGGCCGGCCACATGGTCGCCGCCGTGGTGCAGGAAGGGCTCATGCGCACGGTGCGCTCCCCCGACGCCGGCTGATCAGATCCCTACCAGCCCCACTGCTTGGCCGCAAGGTCGACCATGATCTCGCGCGCTCCGCCGCCGATGGACAGGATGCGGGAGTCGCGGTAGTGCCGCTCCACCTCGGCCTCCCGCATGTATCCCATCCCGCCGTGCAGCTGGACCGCCTCGTTGACGACGAAGTCCGCCGCGTCGCACGCGGTGTTCTTGGCGATGCAGACCGCTCCGATGTCGGTCTCCCCGGCGGCGACTCGCACCGCGAGCTCACGGGTATAGGTCCGGGCGAGCTCCGTGCGTTGGCGCATCTCGACCAGCTTGTGCCGTACCACCTGTCGGGTGATCAGCGGACGGCCGAAGGTCTGGCGGTCGCGAGCCCAGGCCAGGGTCAGATCGAGGCAGCGCTGCGCAGTGGCATATGCCTGTACGGCGAGGGAGATCCGCTCGTGCTGGAACTGCTGCGCGATCTGGATGAACCCGGAGTTCTCCGCGCCGACCAGGTTGCCGACGGGCACCCGGACGTCGACGAAGGACAGCTCCCCGGTGTCCGAGCAGTGCCAACCCATCTTCTCCAGGCGCCTGGCGGTGAACCCCGGTGTGTCGGTGGGGATCACGAGCAGACTGATGCCGCCGAATCCTGGCTCGCCGGTGCGCACCGCGGTCGTGATGAAGTCGGCGCGGGTGCCGGAGGTGATGTACGTCTTGGCGCCGTTGACGACGAAGTGATCACCGTCGCGCTTGGCCGTGGTGCGCAGCCGCGCCACGTCGGAACCACCGTCGGGTTCAGTGATCCCCAGCGCCCCGATGAAGTCCCCGGCCAGGGTGGGTCGCACGAATTTGTCGATCTGCGCGGGATCGGCAGCAGCCACGATATGCGGGAGGGCAATGCCGTGCGTGAACAGTCCCGCGGCGAGCCCGGAGCTTCCCCCTGCCTGGATGATCTCCTCGCTGAGGATCACGCCGTCGACCAGGTCACCGCCGGCCCCGCCCACTGACTCCTCGAAGCCGATGCCCATCAGGCCCTGCTCCGCAGCACGCTTGTGCAGGCTGCGGGGCAGCTCGCCGGCACGCTCCCAGTCCGCGAGGTGCGGAACGACCTCACGTTCGACGAAGGTGTGAATCGTCGCCCGGAGCTCTTGGCGCTCCGGGGTGGCGAATGCGGCGTTGACGCTCACTGCTGTTGCTCCTCTGATGGTTCGGCCGTCTGCGCTCGTGGTGGGCGTCCGCCGCCAGGGGGGCCGGCGAAGGCCTGCGCGATGGGCAGCCACGCCGCTGCCCCCTCGCCGGTCGTCTGCAACGCGAGTTCGTCGGGGTGGCGTCGCTGCGTGACGAGCTGACAGAAGTCCAGCGCCGGTCCGCGCACCAGTTCGGTGTCGGACTCACCCCAGCTCCACACGTCCCCGTTCGGCGCGGACAGCTCCACCCGGACGTCTGCCGCTGGTACCGGAAGTCCGTTGAGCAGGAAGGCGAATCCCCGTGTGCGCACGCCGATGTGACAGACGTGACGCAGCCGGTCGGTCGGTTGGCGGACCTGCCCGAGGGCGTCAGCAACGTCCTGACCATGGGCCCAGGTTTCCATCAGCCGTGCGGTGGCCATGGATGTCGGGCTCATCGGCGGTCCAAACCAGGGCAGTTTGTCTCCCTTTCCCTTCGCCCCCAGCGCAGCGATGAGCTCCTGTCGCATGCTTCGCCAGTGTGCGAGCAGCTGCGCGGGCGGCACCGCCGCTCCCTCCGCGGCCGCGTCGTCGACAAAGCCCGTCGGATCTGCGGCTGCTGTCTGCAGAGCCGCGGCGAACGCGTCCTCATCCGTGGCGGCGAGCAGCGAGGTCTGGTCGGTCCACGCGAGATGGGCGATCTGGTGAGCAATCGTCCAGCCCTCCGCGGGCGTGGCCCGCGCCCACCCCGCACGGTCAAGGCCCGCGACACGGGAGTCCAGATCGTCGTTCTCTGCTGCCAGATCGGCCAGCACCTGCTGCAGTGCACTTGTCATTAGGCTCCTAGTTGAGCGTCGAGTTGACGGGACCACTGGACGACAATCCCTCTGCGGCGCGGGCCGTCATCGACGAGCTGGTTGGCCAGCGCGAGACCGCGGGCGAGGTCGAGCGTCGCCTGCACCGCTTCGCGGACCCCTGGTTTGCGCTCGTCGGCATCCAACAGCTCAACGGCGATTCGGTGACACTCACGGCCCAGGCGCGCCTGCAAGGGAACGACCAAGTCGTGCAGCGCCGGGTCGGTGCGGGCGGCAACCCACAGCTCCAGCGCGGCGGCGAACAACGGGCCGAGAAAGAAGTCAACGATCAGTTGCACCACTGCCTCGGTGCGGACGGCGTGGTCCCCCGCGGCGACCGCCTCCGCTCTTCCGCGAAGCTCGCGAACCCCCTCGGTACCAACGTGTTCCACAGCGGCGGCCACCAGATCGCCCCGGCTGGCGAAGTGGTGCAGTTGTGCGCCGCGTGACACGCCCGCCCGCGCAGACACCAAGGCGGTGGTCGTCCCCGACCAACCGTGCTCCACCAGACACTCGACAACAGCGTTCATCAGCTTCAGCCGCGTCTCCCGGCTGCGCTCGGCCTGAGTTTGACGCGGAGCCAGCGGGATGTGCCCCAGCGCGGAGGCTGGCGCCTTCGAGGCAGAGTGCGTCACGTTCACGAGTTTGCAGTGCCGACAACAAACAGTCAAGCTTGCTTGTTGGGTCTTGCTCGGCAAATATCCGGTCTATTGGTGGTTCAGTGACTCAACTGTTACCGAGCCTGGCCGATCAGAGAACTGGCAGCACATCGCGCGCGAGAGGATTTCACTGATGAAGACGTTCGCTTCAGGCGATGTGGTGCACGGTTGTGACGCAAGATGCGCCTGTGCGGTCGATGACGAGATCCTGGCCGGCCCTGCCCAGCGCAGGATGGCGCTGCGCAGACTGCCCAGCGCCGGTGAGCTCTCAGGCCGCACGGACATAGTCGTTGTCTGACAAAATCTCTGCGCTGCGTTCGTTGAAAGACCCGGTCGACTGGCCGTCATTGCTACGGTCGGCACTCACCGGCGAAGGCGTGGCCTCGGCGTATCAGCCGATCGTCGATATCACCCGTGCCACTGTGGTCGGTTACGAAGCCCTTGCGCGATTCCCCGGATACCCGATCAGCGACCCTGAACGGTGGTTCGACGCCGCCGATCGGCACGGCTGCGGTGCGGCACTTCAAGCGGTCGCCTTGCGCTGTGCGCTCGCTGAGCGCACAGCACTCCCCCCGAACTGCTTCCTCTCGGTCAACATCGGACCCGAAGTGCTTTCCTCACCCAAGGTGCGCGAGGTCTGGGGTGACGTCGGCGACATGTCTGGAGTGATCGTCGAACTGACCGAGCACGCGCGTATCGACTCGTACGGCGAACTCCAGGCTGACTTCGCACGCCTGCGCGCGGCCGGCGCACTGCTGGCCGTCGACGATGTCGGATCCGGTTACGCCGGGCTGACCCACCTCCTCGCGCTGCGCCCGGAAATGATCAAGCTCGACCGCGCCCTGATCGATGGAATCGACCGCGACGAGGCCAAGCGCGGGCTCGTCGAGATGATCGGCACCTTCGCCGCCCGCATGGACGGATGGATACTCGCCGAAGGCATCGAGCGCGCCGAGGAACTCAGTGTCATCGCTGAGCTCGGGGTGCCACTCGCGCAGGGCTACTACCTGGGCCGGCCCGCACCCCAATGGACGAGCCTCAACGCAGAGGCCGAACGCACCCTCGTCGAGTGCGCAACGATGCGCTCAGCGGACACCCTGCGTGGCCGCTTGGAGCATCCGCCCGTCGTCACCGACCGCAATGGCATCGCCGCGGCGTTCTCAGTCGATGGTGTTGATCTCGTCGTCCTGCAGGACAATCACGACCGTCCCCTTGCAGTGATTACGGAGCGTGATGCCCCCGACAATGCCGCAGCCACCGCCCTCAAGGTCAACGTCGACACCCCCCTCGCCGACGCGGCGCTGCGCGCCATCACCCGTTCGCCAGCAGAATGGGCAACACCGCTGCTCTGCACAGACAATGCTGGCCGATACGTCGGTATCGTCCGGATCCAACGCATCCTGCACGCTCTCGCGACGCGTAGTACGAACTGACGCCACGTGGTTCAGCCCACGACCGCCGACGGTGGGCGGATCATGCTGAGCCGCAACCCGAACGGCGAATGCACCGTCCGGGGGCAAGCTCAATGCCTACTTCACCAAGCGCAGCGTGAACGGGTACTTGTAGGTCTCGCCCTTGTTCGCCGCCATCCCCGCCATCACGCAGAACACGATGTTCACGATGATCAGCACGGGGAACAGGATGAGACCGATCACGGCCAGCGTCAGAACGGACGCGACCACGTATCCGATGAGAATCGTGATCTGGAAATTCAGCGCCTCGACCGAATGGTACTTCGTGTAGGGCGACTCATTGCCCTTGGTGAGCATGACGACGAGGGGCACGAGGAAACCCAACACAATTCCGCCAAGGTGGCTCAGCATGCTCCACGTCGTTTCGTCGGACGTGAGCTGACGGCCTACCAGCGGGGAGAACGGCCCCGGACCCGCAGCCATACCCGGCGGGCCGGAGTACGCAGGGGGCGCCGAGTAGGCGGGCGGATTGACCATTGGCGCATCGCCGCTCTTCTGCATATCCGGCTTAGGCGCTTCGTGGCCACCTGGCTGATCGCCGGACGACGATGGTTCCTGGGACGCGAGTGGCTCTGTCATAGACACACTCTAGATCCGTTTGTCTGATTGGAACAGTAAATAGAGCGTAACTAACCAGTTTCTGCAAATCGCCGTTGCTGGAGCGGCGCACCACTACGCCCGATCATGCCGCGAGCCGCACGGGGGCGAGCCCGAGACCACACTCACGGCCACGGCCAGCACGCTGAGGGGCAAGGACATCCGGGTGGCCACCGCAAGCCCAGGACAAGCACGAGCACGCCCGCTATCCAAGCTCGGTAGCGCGACCCTCAGTCATGCAGGACGTTCTGCACCTCGTCCACGACGTCCACCATTGCCACCTCCCGCTGCTCGCCTGTCGTCAAGTCCTTCACGCCGACACGTCCAGTCGCCAGATCACGCTCGCCGAGCATCAAGGCCACGCGAGCACCGGAGCGGTCGGCCGCCTTCATGGCGCCCTTGAGTCCACGGTCGCCGTAGGCCAGATCGACCCGGATACCCTCTCCGCGCAAGGCTGCTGCGATCGTCACCATGCGGACCTTGGCATCCTCGCCCAGTGGAACGCAGAACACCTCGCAGCGTGACGGCTGGCCGACGGCAATACCTTCGGCCTGCAGGGCCAGCAAGGTGCGGTCGACGCCGAGCCCGAATCCGATTCCTGACAACGACTGCCCACCCAGCTGCGCCATCAGTCCGTCGTAGCGGCCGCCTCCGCCGATGCCCGACTGCGCGCCCAGGCCGTCGTGCACGAACTCGAAGGTCGTCTTGGTGTAGTAGTCCAGCCCGCGCACCATGCGTGGGTTGATCACGTACGCCACGCCCAGCGCGTCCAGGTGGCGGCGCACGCTGGCGAAATGAGTCGCCGTGCTGTCGGAGAGATGATTGAGCATCAGCGGCGCGTCTGCAGTCATCTCCCGCACCTCTGGCCGCTTGTCGTCCAGAACGCGCAGCGGGTTCACCTCCGCGCGCACCCTGGTGGCGTCATCCAGCGGCAGCGCAAACAGGAACTCCCGCAGCATTTCCCGGTATTGCGGACGGCAGGTGTCATCGCCGAGAGATGTCAGCTCAAGCCGGTAACCCGTCAGTCCGAGACTGCGGAAGCCTGCGTCGGCGATCGCGATCACCTCCGCGTCCAGAGCCGGATCATCGACGCCGATCGCTTCCACGCCCACTTGCTGCAGCTGCCGGTAGCGGCCGGCCTGCGGGCGTTCGTAGCGGAAGAACGGCCCGCCATAGCTCAGCTTGACGGGCAGCTGACCGCGATCCAGGCCGTGCTCGATCACCGCGCGCATCACTCCAGCCGTGCCCTCCGGACGCAGGGTGACGGAGCGGTCCCCTCGATCGGCGAAGGTGTACATCTCCTTGCTGACCACGTCGGTGGACTCTCCGACTCCGCGAGCGAACAATGCCGTGTCCTCGAAGATCGGCAGCTCAATGTGGCTGTAGCCGGCCAAGCGGGCCTGCCGGGTCAGACCCTCACGCACCGCGAGGAAGGCCACGGAGTCGGGGGGGTAGTAGTCGGGAACGCCTTTGGGGGCAGAAAACGTGGCCATGTCGCTCACATTCCCTTACGTGGCGGGTGCAGACCCGCGAGATAGGGATTGCTGGCGCGCTCACGGCCGATCGTCGTGGTGGGGCCGTGTCCGGGCAGCACCAGGGTCGCATCGTCGAGGGTCAAGATCTTCTCGCGCAAGGACACGAGTATCGACTCGTGGTCCCCACCCGGCAGGTCGGTACGGCCGATCGAGCCTGCGAACAGGGTGTCTCCCGTCAGCAGCAACTGAGTGGGCCCCTCGTCGGTGTCCACCGTTGCGCGCAAGACCACCGAGCCCGGGGTGTGCCCGGGGGTGTGGTCCACGATGAGCTTGATGCCGCCGAGGTCCAAGACGGTGCCGTCGTTCATCGGACGCACCTCCTTGGGCTCGTGAAACTCCATGCCGCCGATCATCGCCTTCATCTGCGGGCCCATCCCCTTGAGTGGGTCGACCAGCATCTCCCGGTCGAGCGGGTGAAGGTAGGCGGGCACGTCGTTGCCGTCGCACACCGGACAGACCGACCACGTGTGATCGAGGTGCCCATGGGTGAGCAGCACGGCCACGGGGGTGAGCCGGTGGCGGGCCAGCAGTTCCTGAAGGGGTTCGACGGCATCTTGGCCGGGGTCGATCACCACACACTGGCCACCTTCCTCCGGGGCCAACACATAGCAGTTGGTCTGAAACGACCCTGCGGGAAACCCGGCGACGAGCACGGTGGTTGCTCCTGATGAGGTGACGACGATGGACCTCGCTAGCCTATCGGCGCCGCCCCTCACACTCTCGACACCCACTGGGCTGGCACACTCGAGGTCGCAACACCCCAATGCTGTAAGCGTCACAAACTGGAGGATCACGCGGTGCCGACGAACGAGCAGCGACGCCAAGCAGCCAAGCGGAAGCTCGACCGCCAGTTGGAGCGTCGCGCGGCACGCGCCAAGCGCCGCCGCCAGCTCGTCGTGTCCCTCAGCGCAGTCGGGGTGGTTCTGGCGATCGGTGTGATCGCACTCATCGTGGTCATCACCCGCGGCGGCGGGAGCGATACAGCAGCATCGAGCAGCTCGAGCGCAGCACCGACAACCACGGCAGCGCCATCCTCGACGGAACCAGCAGCCCCGCTGCCCACGGTGCGGAAGACACCGCTGGCCGCAAGCGTGGACTGCGCCTACCCCGTGACCGCCGGACGAGAGGCCGCCAAGCCGAACACCCCTCCGTCGACCACCGGGGTATCTGCGGAGGGCACGGTCGACGTCACGATGGCGACAAGCCAAGGTGGTATC
>JADGOX010000230.1 GCA_017882745.1 Mycobacteriaceae bacterium
GCAGGCCCAGCACTATTACAACGTCGTCTGGCGCACCGACCACGGCGTGGTGAGCGCCGCGTTCGGACTGGCACGACAACGGCTGAGAGTCGCGGACCACCGTGGAGCGGTCGCGGCCCTGGATGAGGTACCCGAGAGCTCACGGCACCACACGGCGGCCAAGCTCGTGGCGGTCCAGGCGATGGTCGGCAACCGCGATGTCGATCAGATCAGCGAGTCCGAGCTGCGTGAGGCGGCGCAGCGTCTGGAGCTGCTCGAGATGGACCCGGCCCAGCAGCAGCAGACCCGGGCACTGCTGCTGGGGACTGCCCTGCAGTGGCTCACGCACAGCAAGGCGGCAACGATGGCACCGCTACTTGGCGTGGCGCTGACCGAGCACGGGGTTCGGCTCGGACTGGAGCGCGCCTACCGCGCCTTGGCCCGGATGTGCGACGACCCTGCCCGCCGCTACGAACTGGTGGACACCGCGAATCAACTGCGGCCCAGCACCTTGGTCTAGGGAGCTGCGGGGTGGACTCCGGACTGGGTGGGCCCGAAACCGCCCAGGGACATCGCCTGGTGCAGCGCCTCGCGCCACGGGCGCAAGGGCGTGAGACCCGCCGCTGTCCACGCGGCGCCGGAGAGCACCGAGTACTGCGGGCGCGGGGCAGGCCGCGGAAACTCGGCCGTGCCGCAGGGTTGCACGCGTCCAGGGTCGGCACCGACTTCGGTGAACACGGCCCGCGCGAACTCGTACCAGGTGGTCGAGCCGGAGTTGGTGGCGTGCAACACCCCGCCCGGAAGATCTGCGCGCCCCGCCAGCTCGACCAGTCCGGCCGCCAGGTCCGCGGTCCAGGTCGGAGATCCACGCTGGTCATCGACGACGCGAACCGTGGCATGCTCGCGCTCCAGCCGGACCATGGTCGACACGAAGTTCGATCCATGCCTGCCGTACACCCACGCGGTGCGCACCACATGTGCACCGGGGAGTGCCGCAAGCACAGCCCGCTCCCCCGCCAGCTTCGTCCTGCCGTAGACCGATCGGGGCGCGGTCGCGTCACCCGGCTCATAGGGCACTGTCGCGTCACCGGCGAACACGTAGTCCGTGGAGACGTGGACCAGCTGCACACCATGACGGGCGCACGCCGCAGCGAGGTTGGCGGGGCCATCCTCGTTGACCGCCGCCGCCGCGGCGACATCGGTTTCCGCCGCATCTACCGCTGTGTGGGCCGCGCAGTTGATCACCACGGCACGGGCGCCGCCGTGCAGCGTCGCGACGGCGTCTTCCACCGCGTCAGCGTCGGTGACGTCCAACTCGGCCGAACCCACCACCGTCACGCTGTGCCCGGCGGCACGCGCCTGCTCCGCCACAGCGCTGCCGAGCTGCCCCCTGGCCCCGGTAACGAGCAGCGCCAACCGCTGGGTCATCGGCCCAGCTCGGAGTAGGCGGCCTCGGTCGCGTGCTTGGCCGGCTCCCACCACTCGCGGTGATCTGCGTACCACTGCACGGTGGAGGCGAGGCCGGACTCCAGGTCGGCAAACTCGGGAGTCCACCCCAGCTCTGTGCGAAGCTTGCCGGCGTCGATGGCATAGCGCAGATCATGGCCGGGACGATCACTGACGAAGTCGAACCAGTCTTCCGGCTTGCCGAGCACCCGCAGGATGGTGCGGACCACGGTGAGGTTGTCTGCCTCACCGTCCGCTCCGATGAGATACGTCTCACCGAGACGCCCCCGATCCAGCACAGCATGCAGGGCGCGGTTGTGGTCGTCGACGTGAATCCAGTCGCGGACGTTCGCGCCGGTGCCGTAGACCTTCGGCTTGACCCCGGACAGCACGTTCGTCACCTGCCGCGGGATGAACTTCTCCACGTGCTGGTACGGCCCATAGTTGTTGGAGCAGTTGGAGATGGTCGCGGCGAGGCCGAAGGAACGCACCCAGGCACGTACGAGCAGATCCGCTCCCGCCTTGGTGGAGGAGTACGGGCTGGAGGGTCGGTAGGGAGTGTCCTCGGTGAACTTCTTCGGATCGTCCAGTTCGAGGTCGCCGAACACCTCATCGGTGGAGACATGGTGCATGCGCACCGAATGGTGCCGGACCGCCTCGAGCAGGCGATAGGTCCCGACAAGGTTGGTTTGCAGGAACGGCTCCGGCTCGGCCAGCGAGTTGTCGTTGTGCGACTCGGCGGCAAAGTTCACCACCACGTCACACTCACCGACGAGACGGTCGACCAACTCGGCATCGGCGATCGAGCCGTGCACGAACTCGATCGCGTCGGCGACCGGGTCCAGGCTGCTCCGGTTACCCGCGTACGTCAGCGCGTCGAGCACCGTCACCTGGTGGTCCGGGCGCTCACGCACCGTCTGCTGCACAAAGTTCGACCCGATGAAACCGGCCCCGCCGGTGACCAACAAGCGCACTGCGCCCTCCCGAGCTGAGATGTTGCAAAACCGAAAGTCCGCCCAGTTTGGGGCACCAGCAGTCTGGCACGCCGGATGTCCCTCCCTCGCAGACGGCGCTCGCACCGTTAGCCTTGGAGGGAGGCAATCACACACAGGACATCACGAGAGACGGAGCCCAGGGTGGCCGATCGGCCCGAGGACAGGGACCCGACGGACCGGGAACGGCGGGCAAGGAACTTTCGCCGCTACGGCCCGGCCTCGGCGGGTGCCACCCCTCCGCCTGCCGATTCGGGAGCCGCGCCACGCCGCCGGGCCGCTGCGCCACGCACCCCGAGACCACCCACCGCAACACACCACGCCAGACGCCGAGAGGCACCGGGCGGGGTACGTCGCGGGAGAGCTGCACCCTCACCGCGCACCTTCGCTCGCGTCGCCGTCGCTGTCATTTCGGCCTTGGTCTTACTGGTCACCGGAGCCGCCTGGCGCACCTTGGACACGCTGACGAGCAACCTCGCGACCACGAAGGCACTGGCGGGCGGCAACGCCAAAGACGGGGCGACCGACATTCTGCTCGTCGGCATCGACAGCCGTACCGACGCGCAGGGCAAGCCGTTGTCGCCGCAGGAGCAGCAGATGCTGCA